>DBZV01000063.1:2082-2982 GCA_002311865.1 Dehalococcoidia bacterium UBA1151 | reverse complement strand
GCGCCCAGCTTTGCCGACATATTTCGCGGCAACTGCTTCCAGAATGGCATTATTACGATCGCGCTGCTGCAGGAGGAGGTGGACACCATCATGGGTAAGGCACTTCAACGCAACGGGTACAACGCGACGATCGACCTGGAGGCCCAGACGGTCATCGACGATGATGGCTGGACAGCTTCATTCGAAGTTCACGCGTTCCGCAAGGAGGCACTCTTGACAGGCATGGATGAGGTTGGTTCGACGCTGAAGAAGACGGACAAGATCGCAGAGTTCGAATCCGCCCACCCGGCTCGCTGGTAGTTGAAAGTATCTGGCCAGGAATCATCCTAAAAAGTTCTAAGGAAGAGCATTCAATTGAAAGCAAAGATCGCGATACTTGGTGGGGACGGAATTGGCCCCGAGGTTACGGCCGAGGCCATGAAGGTCATGGAGGCTATCGGTAGTCGCTACGGGCATGAATTTGAGTACTCAACCGGGCCGGTTGGTGGTAACGCTATCGACGATTTTGGCGATGCTCTCCCGGATCAGACACGAGACGTAGTCCTTGCAAGTGACGCTGTTCTGTTTGGCGCTGTCGGTGGGCCGCAGTGGGACGACCCGGCGGCCAAGACGCGCCCGGAAGACGGCATCCTGGAGCTTCGCAAGACGCTTGGGTTGTTCGCAAATCTGCGGCCGGTGAAGGTTTATCCGGAGCTGATCGACGCCAGCCCTCTGCGCCCAGAACGACTTGAAGGCGTGGACCTGATCATTGTTCGCGAGCTAACCGGTGGTCTCTACTTCGGCAAGCCGAAGAAGCGCTGGAAAACGTCGCGCGGTCGGCGGGCAGTCGATACGTTGAAGTACACGGAGCAGGAGATCGCGCGGGTACTTCGAGTTGGTTTCGAACTGGCGATGAATCGC
>DBZV01000063.1:0-1917 GCA_002311865.1 Dehalococcoidia bacterium UBA1151 | reverse complement strand
GGCTCAATGGGAATGTTGCCAAGCGCCAGTCTCTCCTCGCTTCCCCCTGCCGATGGCAAGCCGAAGCGCGGTGGGAAACCGGCGCTGTACGAGCCTATTCACGGCTCGGCGCCCGATATTGCAGGACAGGGCATCGCCAACCCATGCGGTTCGATTCTGAGCGCCGCGATGTTGCTCAGGTGGTCGTTTGGACTTCACGATGAGGCAGATGCCATTGAGACTGCAATTGAAGGCGTGCTATCTGAGGGATACCGGACCGTGGAGATTGCCACACCGGGCAGTGACACGCTGGGAACTGCCGAATTTGGCGACCTGATCGCTGGCAGGGTTGGTTAGACCTTGAGGTAGTTGACGGGTACGGTAGGTGGCGATGATCGTACCTGCCGAACCGCATTCCAATCCATTTGAGACCTTTAGCGCCCTGCAAATGGGCAGCGATATGCCTCTGATTCAGAATCTGGCGGACGAAGTGCGCCTGTTCGCGTTTGCTCACTAGGCACTTGCTGCGGGCCTGCGGGCTCTACCCCCGGGCGGCGTGCTGGCCCCGGCGTACATCACCGACACGGCAGTGGACACGCTGCCCGCGATGGGAAACCCCGTGAGGTTCTACCCCGTCAATGATGATTTGACCCCGGATTGGCTTTGGCTGGACAAGAATCGGTCATCGGAAGATACAGCGCTGTTGCTGGTCCACTACTTTGGATTTCCCAATGACATCGCGCGCGGTTTAGTTCTGCCAGTTCGCGTCCCTGGCGTTGATCGAAGATTGTGCGCACTCATTTATGACGGAACTGGATGGTCAGCCGCTGGGACGTACGGGAGATCTGTCCATATTTTCATACCGGAAGATTCTGCCGTTGCAGACTAGCGCGGGCCTCTACTCAGCTACCGGCGTCCTGCTTCCAGATGGTTCGGCTAACCCGTCGAATACCAATATCTGGGCGCTCCGCCAGATCCTTAGCTGGGCGGTCTATAAGTCCAGGTCTTCGTTTTTGCGGAAACTCTTGAACCGTTTCATCTCCAGGGGCAATGTTTATGCCGAAATGGATTCGACAGGCATCGACCGGTACTCACATGCCCTGATGAACCGTCTTTCGACATCCGCGGATTCGATTCGTGAAAAGCGCCGTCGGAACTATCGTAATCTGGTGACGGAACTTAAGGGGTTGAGCGGCCTGACCTTCATCAAACCGGTGTTGCTTGATGGTGTGTGTCCGTGGGGATTGCCGATTCGGGTGGAGAAACGAGATGAGTTTCTCGATCGGCTTCGCAAACATGAGATAGGTGCGTGGGTATGGCCGGGGATGCCACGATTGCTTGATCAGGAGGCGTTCCCAAATGAAGCCCGCTTGATACGGGAGACGGTGATGTTGCCCATTCACCAGGATATAGAGCAGTTCCACATTGTCCACATGGTGCGGGTGATCACGGCCTGGTCGCTTGAGCAGCCCATTGAGCAGGTGACATGGGAGCAGCTTGAGGCCAACCGCACCGAAGCCGGGTAGTGCTAGCGCTTTCGGTCGCCCCACAGCCCGGCGCCGGGGAAGAAGTCGGCCCAGGCCCAGTCAAACGATGACTGGTACGGTACCTTCTGGATGTGCATGCCCCGCAACGGTCCATCAATCGCAATCCCGCGTTCCACATCCCAGGATGAGCCGGTCTCCAGGTCTGTGATCACACCGCTGTTGGAGCGCGCGAATGTCAGTACTTCTGGTACCTCGACATCATCATCAGCAGGGGTCCCAAGCCCGTTGCGGAGGAGTACGTCTATTTCACGCGTCTCTACGTTTACGATCACCGCCACAGGGAACTGCCCTAGTTCATCGTTATGGACTCCCACTTCCTCAACGGACTTGTAGTAGAAGCCGCGAGCCTGGTCCTGGATGGCTACGCCAATGACGAATGCTTCGGTGACCT
>DBZV01000159.1:788-7192 GCA_002311865.1 Dehalococcoidia bacterium UBA1151 | reverse complement strand
GGTATAGTCGCCCACAGCAATAGCCCGAATAGATCCAAATTGAGCGCTGGGAGTTCATTTTGGTCAGGGAGTTGGTGTTGGGGCGCCTGATACTTGTCTCAAATCGTCTACCGGTTACGGTGCGTCGTGGCCGCGATGGTGTGCCCGCGCTGATTCGGAGCAGCGGAGGCATGGTTGCCGCGCTCGGCCCGGTCCACGAAGCTGGCATGGTATCTGGCTTGGGAATATTGGCGATCGCCTGGATGCCGATGTTGAGGCTACCCTCGAAGAGAATCGGTACGTGCGAGTCTCGGTCTCAAGCAGTGAAAATAGCGCGTACTACCTTGGCTACTCAAACTCCGCGATCTGGCCCCTGTTTCACTATTTGCCGGAAAGAGTCAGGTTCAGCCGCTCTCAGTTCGCCACGTACAAAGAAGTAAATCAACGATTCGCAGATCGGATCGTCTCGATAGCGGAGCCCGAAGACACGATCTGGGTTCACGACTATCACCTGATGCTGCTTCCAGCCATGATCCGTGAGCAGTTGCCTTCTGCGCGGATTGGCTTCTTCCTCCACATCCCATTTCCCTCATCTGAGATGTTTCGCCTGCTCCCAGAGCGAGTGGAAATCTTGCAGGGAATGCTGGGCGCGGACGTAATTGGATTTCATACTTATGATTACGCCCGCCACTTCATCTCCACTGTTCTTTGACCTGCCCCAAATAGTTGTCGCGAAGGGGCGGCTGAGATCAATGGCCGCCGATCGGCGGTAGCAACTCAGCCAATTGGTCTGGATGTGGGCACCTGGGATGAGATGGCGCGATCTAATCGTACCGAGCGTCGCATGTAGAATCTTCGTCGATCGTTCGGGGATAAGAAGATCATTCTGGGCGTCGAGCGGATGGACTACACCAAGGGTATTCCTCTCCGATTACAGGCCTTCCGAGTGCTTTTGGAAACACATCCAGAGTTGCAGGACAAGGTCGTATTCATACAGATCGCAGCCTCTTCCAGAGGCGAAATTCCGAGCTACGACGAGCAGAAGCGTGAGATTGAACAGATCGTTGGGCAGATCAACGGCGACTTCGGATCTCCCGGAAACGTTCCCGTTCACTATCAGCATCGATCCAGCCCGGCCAACGATCTTGCCGCCCTCTATCGGATGGCTGATGTGGCGCTTGTAACGCCGTTGCGAGATGGCATGAATCTTGCCTCGAAGGAGTACGTTGCAAGCCAGATAGATAGGAACGGGGTGCTGGTTCTGAGTGAGTTCGCGGGGGCTGCATCAGAGCTTGGTGAGGCGCTGAGAGTTAACCCGTGGGATGTTGAGGGTACTGCCGAAATCATTTATCAAGCCCTGAACATGGAGGCAACTGAGAAATTATGGCACATGAACAGGATGTCCGGGCGGATCAAGGCCAATGATGTTCATCGCTGGGCCAGACTGGCCATTTCCGCGATCGATCGCCCGGGCGACACACTGCCAACCGTACAGGCCCCGGAAGCGAGCGGTGACCTGGCGGGCAAACTCGCGCCACTGCTAAACAAGGCGCGAAATCCGGTCTTGATCCTGGACTACGACGGCACGCTCAGGGAGTTCACAGAGCGGCCCGAACACGCAACGCCCACCGATTCAGTGTTGAGACTGCTAAAGGAGTTGGAGCAGCTGGAGGGATGCACTATCGTACTTTCAAGCGGCAGAGACGTTTGGACAATGACCGAGTGGTTTGGTGGACTCAACATAGTTCTTATGGCGGAGCATGGCGCATGGATTCGGATGCGCCAGACGGATGAATGGCATGCATCGCAAAACCTGGGCGACGGCAGTTGGAAGCGTCTGGTGCTTCCCATACTGACAGACTATGTATCTCGGACGCCCGGCTCGATCCTGGAACAAAAGACAGCCGCTCTAGTGTGGCATTACAGGGCCGCGGAGCGAGATCTTGGGACGTGGCAGGCGAGGGAACTCACATCTCAAGATTCGCATCAACCCTTTGTACATCGGGAGAAGTCTTTTACACATTCCAGACTTGAACAACTACGATTCACTGTTACCGAGCGACCTACCAGGGGTTCAGCAGGGGCTCTCAGTCGATGGGTGGGATGTCAATCGGAGCTATTTCAGCTATACAGTTCGGGACTATAAAACGAGCTTCGGACAGCGGGACGGAGCGAGTTTGGACCACGCAACTGAGCTGGTCTACAACGTAGAGATGAATCGAAATTTCATTGGGCCGTTCATCTCAAAGATGCTGCCTCTGGTAATCGTATCGCTCCTTCTCTACGTGGCGTTGATGATCACCACCAAGATGCCTCTGCAGATACTCGCGATAGCCGGACGTACTATATCCATGGGTGCCGGAGCACCGGACGAAGACGGCAAGATGACCTACAGCGGTTCTCCAACGTATGGCTTGATTGCGATAGCTACGGTGATGTCGTACACGGTGGGTCTGTTCTTCGCCATAATCTTGGCTCACGCCCGGTTGAGAGGTGATTTCCCGGATGCGGGAGTGCTGTACCTGGAGTGGTACTACTTCGCGGCGTACCTGGCAGTTCTGGGCGTAACGATCAACGCTATCTTGTATGCCGCGCATATTGGCGGACCACTCATTCATTTCCGAGAAAACATCATTCCGCGGGTATCCTACTGGCCAGTCAACGGGGCGTTCCTCTTTATCGTGACCTGGATATCGTTCTTCGGCGAGTAGCAGCGCAAAACCGAGTCGATTGGATCAGACGCTAAACGGGGAAGTCGATCACGATCTTCATGGTGCCTCCTCAATCGACACTATTTCGCACCCGGAAGGGCCAATTACGCTCCTTTGCCGAGCGCCTTATCAAGGTTGTAGGCCGCGCTGATAAGACCCAGGTGCGCGAATGCCTGCGGGAAGTTGCCCTGCGCTTGACCCCTTGCGCCTATCTCCTCGGCGTAGAGTCCAAGATGGTTGGCATAGCCAAGCACTTGCTCAAAGACCAGGCGCGCACGCTCAAGCCGGCGCTTATCAGTCCGCCCGGCACGAGTCAGCGCCTCGATTAGACAGAAAGTGCACATCGTAAATGCGCCTTCTTCGCCGGCCAGACCATCGGCAGTTTTCAGCGGGTCGTACCGGTAGACGAGTCCGTTCGAAACCAGGCCGCCTTCTATAGTCGGACGATCAATGGCGTCGATCGTCTTTAGCATTTTGGGATCGGTTGGAGAGAGGAAGAAAAGGAACGACATGGTCAGGTTAGACGCATCCAACAAATCACTATCGTAGGCCTGGACGAATGCCTGTCTGTCTTCGCTCCATCCTCTCTCCATGATCTCTTTGTAGATACTGTCCTGCGCCTCGCGCCACTTCTCGCGAGGATGCGGGAAACCGCGACTTTCGGCCAACCTCATCGCCCTGTTGACCGCAACCCAGCACATGACTTTTGAGTAGACAAAGTGCTGTTGGCCGCCACGAACTTCCCAGATACCTTCGTCAACCCGTTTCCAGTTGTCGCACACCCAGTCGATCAGGACTGTCAGATTCTCCCAGAACTCATAAGAGATCGGCGATATCCACTTGTTGACCTAGTATACCGAGTCCATCAGTTCGCCATAGATATCGAGTTGAAGCTGATTGTACGCACCGTTGCCGATTCGAACCGGTTTTGAGCCTAAATATCCCTCAAAATGATCGAGCTCGATCTCCTCCAGTTCGTGGCGTCCATCAATTCCATACATTATTTGTAGAGGCGTGTCTTGCCCAAATTCTTTGCAGCGCTCTTCTATCCACCTGACGAAAGCAGCTGGAGCTTCCGTGAATCCAATCCGCATCATTGCGTAAATCGTGAATGACGCGTCCCTGATCCATGTGTACCGGTAATCCCAGTTGCGCACCCCGCCAAAATCTTCCGGCAAGCTGGTGGTTGGCGCCGCTACAACCGCTCCGGTATCGGCGTGTGTCAGCAATTTGAGCACAAGGGCCGAACGGTGAACCTGCTCCCGCCATCGCCCCTGGTAAGTGCCCGTCGAGAGCCAATTGCGCCAGTATTCCATTGTGGCAGTGAGGTGATCTTGATCTCCGAAGGCGTACAGGACCAGAGGATGCCGCGCACCCTCATCTAACTCACCAATTACAAATATCGCCTCGCCGCCTTAGCGTAGTGAGAACTCAGCTACAACTGCACCGTCGTCTTCTGTGACCGGAATGTTGGTAAAAAGGCCAAGACTTAAGTCATTCGATTTAAAAATAGTCCCGTATTCACTCACGTCGGTCTCATGCGCATCCCGAGCGTAGCTGAACGCCGGTGCGCAATGCATTTTCAGTTTGAGCTCGCCTCGCACTCCAGTTACGCGTCGGACGATTACGTGGCTTGCGCCCTCTTCTGTCCTTCCGGCCACTGGCATGTAGTCCACAATTTCAGCTACACCCTCATCAGAAAGAAATCGGGTCACCAGCACGTTGGTCTCAGGCAGGTAGTACTGCTTGGTATTCCAGTCATCACCGATGGGAGCGATCTGAAATTGGCCGCCCTTTTTTTCATCCAGAATGGCGGCGAATACGCTGGGGGAGTCGAAGTCTGGAACGCAAAACCAATCGATCGACCCGTTCATTCCGACGAGCGCGGTGGTGCGCATATCACCAATGATTCCGTAGTTTTCAATTGGCTAGTAGGGCATTGGATCTCCTGATGATGGCGTGGGACCCGCATCAACTCAAATTCAAATGATCATGACAAGCGGGAATATTACCTGAGCGAACCGAAGCAGATATTGACGGCTGGCCGATTACACCTTCAGAATTTCCAGCCGCACCACTATCCGTTCCACGAGGCCTTCATACCGAGCGACTGGGCGATTGCTATAGCTTTTTCTTGCATCGTCTCGGTCTTGCTTCGGCCATCGCCCCCACTTCGCTGCGTGGTATCCTCGATAGCGTCTGGAGCCCGATTATCGAACGGATTTAGTCTGTACCAAATCCGGTTCAGTCATATGCTCCACGAGCGCTGCGAATCGGCCAGATCGGCCAACCCGCAGCAGCGCATTCCGAGCGGGGGTAGCTCAGTGGTAGAGCTCCTGCCTTCCAAGTAGGTGGTCGCGAGTTCGAATCTCGTCCCCCGCTCCATACTTACTTTGTATTGGGATCACAGTCCACAGTTAGGCCCCGAAATGCCGCGGGTATACCCATTCGTATACCCACCAGCTCCCTAACGGTGAATGCTGGGTTCATATCGTGCGGGAGCCAGTCTGATCTCAGATCTACCCCACCCCTATGCAACAATCTCAGCATGGGTACTCAAAAGATGCTCAAAGAATCTAAACAACGCTTCATCGACGCCTACATGGATAATGGCGGAAACGGACGCCAGGCCGCCATACGTGCGGGGTATTCCGAGAGAAGCGCCGGGGGTACTGCGTACCGCCTGTTGCAGGAACCGGAAGTAAAAGCCGAACTTGAGCGGCGCCGCAGCAATCTAGCAGCGCGTTCTAACTACAACGCCGACATGTGGATGAACGATGTCCAGGCAGACATTCACCTGGCACGGAGCACGAAAAACATGAGCGCCGTCATGCGTGGCCACGAACTCGTAGGACGGGCAATCCACGTGTTTGACGATACTTCGCTCTCGGAGACTGAACGTGCAGCGTCCGCTTTCCTGGGCGAATCCATGGTGCGATCAATCACCGATAACGGTGGGATAGATGCGCTGACTCAGGGTAAGCGGCAGGTGATCGATCTAGACCCTCAAGCGTGACGTTCCATTTCGGAGCGTGGTGCGGCGGCGTTAGGTATTGTTGCTTTGTCTCGTTGTACTGAGGTATTGTCGAGGGGTGGGGTACTTCTTAGCGTAACGGTGTTCTGATCTGATGGTGCCCCTACCCTCCCAAGGATTTCACCGAAACAATGACCTATATAGGCTTCTGGAAGATGGCTTCACGAGAATGGAAGACTGGATTCATGGAGATGAATCGGTCTTTTCGAAAAGGCCTGTTCGTCAGAGATCTCCAGAAGATGATTCCAGAGATCAAGCCCAGCGACCTTGGTGGCGGCGGCTCTGGTGTGTGCGCACAAGCGGTCGATGGATCAGGGCGATTGCTGGACGACTTTGTTATCGAATACACTGAGGGCTCGGTTCACGTGCTGAACGCGTCGTCACCCGGCGCAACATCATCACTTGTGATCGGCAAACGCATCACAGACCTCGCTGAAGAGGCCTTCTCGCTGAACTAGTCGCGCGACCGTTGGATCTGGAGTAGATCACATGACCTCAAATAGTGGAAAATTCGACCTCCTCCTGCAGGGTGGGCACGTCATCGACCCGGCCAATGAGGTTGATGGCCCCGCTGACGTTGGGATTCGCGACCGCAAAATCGCGGCGGTAGGTCCGGGTCTGAGCTCCACGAACGCGGAGAAGATTGTCGATGTCACCGGGCTTCTGGTAACGCCCGGACT
>DBZV01000159.1:371-629 GCA_002311865.1 Dehalococcoidia bacterium UBA1151 | reverse complement strand
GGCGTGGATATTTCCGGACGAATACGCCTTCCCAAATGGCACCACCACAGTAGTGGACGCGGGTGGCGCCGGGTACAAGAATTTTCATGAGTTCAAGACTCAGATCATCGATAAGGCCCAGGTGCGCGTGCTGGCGCTGCTGAACATTGTGGGCGACGGCATGCTTGGAGTTGTTGAACAGGACGTTTCGGAGATGCAGGGAGCGCCGTGCGCCGAACGCATGATGGAGTATCCGGACATCATCGTTGGCGTGAAGGC
>DBZV01000159.1:0-133 GCA_002311865.1 Dehalococcoidia bacterium UBA1151 | reverse complement strand
TTCTGTTTGATGTGGGACACGGCGCCGGCGCCTTCTGGTTCCGGGTCGCCAAACCGGCCATGGAACAGGGTTGGCGACCAGACACCATCAGCACTGACGCCCACAAGAACAGCTTCTTCATGCCCCGGGCCAC
>DBZV01000083.1:533-2760 GCA_002311865.1 Dehalococcoidia bacterium UBA1151 | reverse complement strand
AGCAGATCGAAAACATGATCTACAACGTCCGCAACATGGCGCGTGCGGGCATCCCAATCTTTGGCTACAACTGGATGCCCTCCAACGTTTGGCGCACGCCTCCAAAGCACATCCGCGGAGGTGCTGAAGCGACCGCTTTTGACTATGAAGTCGCCAAAAAGTCTCCCCTTACCCACGATCGCGAGTACTCAGAAGAGGAAATGTGGGAGTCCCTGGAATACTGGATCAGGATCATCACACCCGTTGCAGAGGAAGAGGGCATACGGCTCGGCATTCACCCATGCGACCCGCCCGTGGAGACTCTAGGTGGCATACCGCAGCTACTTCGCTCGTTTGACTCGTACAAACGATTGATCAAGATCGTTGAGTCACCGTCAAACGCGATCGAGTTCTGCCAGGGAACGTTCTCCGAAATGGCCGATGCGGCTGACGGCGGCATCTACGACATGATCCGCTATTTCGGGGAGCGGAAGAAGATTCTCTACGTCCACTTCAGGAACGTATCGAACCCGGTGCCAGAGTTCCACGAGGAGTTCATCAACACCGGCCATGTGGACATGTTCAAGGCAATGCAGATCTACCACGAAGTTGGCTTCGACGGCTTCTTCATGGATGACCACGTCCCACACACCCACGGTGACACAGAGTGGGGCCACCGCGGTCGGGCGTTTGCCAACGGCTATATTCAGGCAATGATCGAGGCCGTGCAGAAGCAGGCTGAAGCAGCGAACAGGAATTAGTAATGAAGATCACAGACATCACCCCCATCGTCACAATGCCTATCGACGGCTTGCCGTGGCTGTTCGTGCGTGTGGATACTGATGAAGGTGTCTACGGACTGGGCGAATGCACTGACTACCGCCAGAACGCTCACCTTGTGTCTGGTCTGGAAGCGCTCAAAAGCGACGTTGTGGGTATGGACGCCGGTCAGATCGAGAACGTCTGGCAGACGATCTTCCACAAGTTCGACGACTTCAACGGCCGCGGCTACGTCTCCCACCTGATCAGCGCCCTCGATATCGCCCTCTGGGATATCAAGGGCAAAGTTCTGGGCACGCCCATTTACGATCTGCTTGGTGGCCCCGTCCGGGATCGCGTGCCGCTGTACACCCACATCCAGGACTACGTATCCGGTGCAGGTGGCCCGGAAGCCGCGGCCAATGCAGCACGAATTACGAAGGCCGACGGCTACGAAGCAATCAAAACCGACCCGTTTCCTACGCAATCCGACCCGTCAGCAGGCTTCTCTGGTCCGGCAGAAGTGGAGCGCCTAACGCCGGAGAACATCAGAAAGTCAGTTGAGTGGATGGACGCCGTGCGTGAAGCGGTCGGGCCAGACTTCGAGCTGATGGTTGATGCGCACGCACGATTCGATGTCGCATCAGCAATCGAGGCGGGCAGGGCGCTGGAGCATGTGAACTTAGTCTGGCTGGAAGAGCCGATTCACGTGGAGAACCACAACGCGCTCCGGCAGGTGCGAGAAAACGTGAATCTTCCGCTGTGTATTGGTGAGCGGCACTTCACTCGTTGGGACTACACCGAAATACTAACGAATCGGCTGGTCGACTACATAATGCCGGACGTGGCATGGTGTGGCGGCATCAGCGAACTACGTCGTATCGCCGCACAGGCAGAAGTCCAGTACATCCGCATCAGCCCGCACGATGCATTGGGTCCGATTTCCATAGCGGCAGGCTTCCAGGTCTGCATGACTACGCCGAATCTTTACCGGCAGGAGTGTCTGCACACCTGGTTCCCAGTGTTTGAGCAGGTCATCAACCCCATGTTTGACGTTCGAGAGGGTGCAATATTCCCAAGTGATCGTCCGGGCCTGGGCATTGAGCTGAACATGGACGTAGTTGAGAAGTACCGGGTTGATGCCAAGACACGTGAATATCTGAATCTTGATGGTGCGAACGAACACGATGCAACGGGACAGTGGATTCAGGGCTAACAGCCCCCTCACCCCAGCCCTCTCCCAGAGGGCGAGGGGATAAATCAGGGGAGAGGCGGCGCTGTGATGGGGTTGATAATCGATATCGAAAGGTAAATAAATGGCTACTGATTTCAATCTGAGACCGGCGATTGCGTACGGTGCCAACACCACGGATGAGGCGCTTCGAACTGCCTCCCAGTACGGCATTGAAGACGCGGTGGTGTATTACGGACCCGGTAACGGTCGGCTGCCTGATTTCCAAGACTACGTTGCACTGCGGTTGAGGTTCGA
>DBZV01000083.1:0-312 GCA_002311865.1 Dehalococcoidia bacterium UBA1151 | reverse complement strand
GTGGGGCAGGGCAAAGCCGGTGACGATTCGCGGCGGTGCCATGGGCACTGCCTACCAGTGGGATTTCGACAAGGAGCGTCGCCCACTCATGTACGGCGAGTCAATGTCGGAAGACAACATGTGGGACTGTATTGAGTACTGGATCAAGGCGATCACCCCGGTAGCAGAAGAAGAAGGCATTCGACTAGGAATCCATCCTGAAGACCCGCCAGTCCCAGATCGCGGTGGCGTACCCGGACTGCTCCGAAACTTCGATGCGTTCAAGAAGCTGATGAGCTTCTCGGACTCGCACTACAACGCCATCGAATTCTG
>DBZV01000126.1:1510-9481 GCA_002311865.1 Dehalococcoidia bacterium UBA1151 | reverse complement strand
CTGCTGAGGACTTTGAGGATGACGTAGATACTGGCCTGCGGCGGGGAGCGGGGGTTGAGCGACTTGGCTTCTTCTCTGTCTCAGAGTCGTCGGAGGAGGACTTGGTGGCTGCCGTTCGCCGACCACGTGTCCAGAGGCCGGTGAAGTGGCTCTTCCTGAGGAGTATCGCCTTGTCAGCGACTCTCTTGGCCTCTGGGGAGAGGTTGCTCTCGAAAGCAACCACTTCGATGTGCTTGCCCAGGTCTTTTGCCGCCTGCATTGCGGGGTAGAAGTCGCCATCGCCACTGACGATGATGGCGGTGTCATAGAGATCGCGGAATGCGCCAACAACGATGTCGACCGACATCATTACATCCACGCCTTTTTCGACCATTGTGTCGCCCTGGCGCCGGTGTACTCCGAGTTTTACCTCAAAGTAAGGGGTGTCAAACAGGGTTGCCATGAACTTGTCTTGCTCTGCTGTTGCGGCCGGGTTGTACGTTGGGTCCTGGCGAATGTTGTAGTAGTAGGTGCGTTTCACCCGTCGACCATCTCCGAGTTTTTCAGAGAACTTTTCAAATACCAGATCGTGTCGGCCGCAGTTTTGCGTGAGCACGTGGTACAGGTTGCTACCGTCAATAAAAATCATCACGCGCTCATCTGAGGATTGCGCGTCTGCCTTCACGGGCATGTCTACCTCCCGGGGTAGTTACGTAGGTTCGGGCTCCGGGGGTATTGAGGAGATTCGATAAATATGATCCGGCATTGTGCCGTGGTCGGTTCGGTCCAAAAAGATTTTGTTGGAGTGAACGATCAGGATTCCCTCTAAATAACCAGAGCTAAGTACTATTCTACGCCTCAAGACATGTTCCACCCCGTTCGCAATACGAAATTGGGGCTTGACGAGGGGCAATTGGGGAAACAAGATTGCAGCCGCCCAGATGTTGAGTTCACTAATGCAATCGTCAAACGGAGGAAGAGATGGCAAACGGTCAGCTGGTAGCTGAATTTCCAACCCCGGTTAGAGGGCCAAACGGTCTGCAGTGGACCGATGAGGGTCTCTGGGTTGTCGACCAATGGAGCGACGATGCCTATCTTCTGAGTGAGCAGGGTGAGGTGCTGCGGCATATTGGCACCGTTACGGAGAACGCATCTGGCGTGACGTTTGGTGATGGTCACCTATGGACCGCATCAAACGGCAACACCGCTGGCAGGCCCTACCGCTCTACAGACACTCATCTAGGTTGGATAATGAAGCTCGATCCCCACACCGGCGAGATGGTCGACCGCTGGCGCACGCCGGACGGTGGCGGAATTCACGGAATTGAGTGGGATGACGGACTTCTGTGGATTACAGCCTTTCAGCCAAAAGCCCTCTGGCTGGTAGATCCCAATGACGACTTCCGAACCGTTCGCATGTTTGAAGTCCGGTGGGACCGCTTGCACGGTCTAGCGCGCGATGGTGAGGGCATCTGGTGCGCACACACGTCGGACAAGGTCATCGTGAAATATCACGTTGAGACCGGGGTAGAGATGGAGGTCATCAGGTGCGATCCAGACGGTCCATCACCCCACGGGGTGTCTATCAAGGATGGGCAGCTCTGGTACGCAGACGCCAATTTTGCGGGCAAGCAGAACCATGGAACCCGTACGGATGGCCAGGAAATCGGAAAGATCGTCTGGGAGTAGCTCGTGTCGATTGTAGATAGCCACCAGCACTTCTGGGACCTTTCGAAGTTCGATTACCCGTGGATGGGCGATGTGGATTCTGTGCTGAAGCAGAATCACCTGCCTGAGATGCTCAAGCCGCAGATGGATGAGGCCGGGGTGGACCGAACGGTAATTGTTCAGGCGGTTTCGTCCATCGATGAGGCGTTCTGGCTGCTGGACCTGGCGGACGTAAACGAATGGATCGCGGGCGTGGTCGCGTGGGTGGATCTACAATCGCCCACGGTTGGCGACGATCTTGATGCGTTGCAGAAGCGCGAGAAGTTTTGCGGCATCCGGCACATATGGCATGACGAACCCAACGATGATTGGATCCTTGGACCAGCCGTGTTGGATGGGCTCCGGGAGTTGGCGCGCCGGGATATTGCATACGACTTATTGGTTCGGCCGCAGCACTTGAAGTACGTTCCGCCATTGCTTGAGGCAATTCCAGACCTGCGCACGGTGGTGGATCACATCGCCAAACCGCATATTGCGGAGGGGCTGATGGAGCCGTGGGCGACGGAGCTCGCGATCATTGCCAGCAACCCCAGCGTCTACTGCAAGTTTTCCGGGATGGTTACTGAGGCCAATCACGATAACTGGACCGTGGGCGACCTCGTGCCCTACGCCCACCGGATAGTGGAGATGTTTGGGTATGAGCGGATGATGTTCGGCTCCGACTGGCCGGTATCGAGGCTCGCCTCGCAGTATCCGCGTACGTTCCGCTCATATGTTGAGGCGCTCGGGGATCTGCCGAATGATGCTTTCGCCAACGTATTCGGTGGGAACGCGGAGTGCTTTTACGGACTGAGCGAAAGCTGATTTTCTTGCCGCTACAAGCCATGGTCTCGGATTAAGCGGCTACCATGTCGCCCCAAAACGCGATTCGCAGGCTGGTGCACTTCTGGCAATAGATACCGCGTCATCCTGAGCGGAGTGAAGGCGATAGCCGGAACGCAGCCGAAGGATCTCAGAGTGGAACGGGAATCAGCCTTCCTCACGTAATGGCGCAAGTACGGCGTTGAGGTCCTTCGGCTGCGCTACCGCTTCGCTCAGGATGACGCGGGTGCCCACAAAGATCGTTGACTGGATACACGATAATAGTATGAGAACAGAAGATACCCCTGAGGGATGACGATGGTGGAAGCAATAATTCCCTATACTTGGGCGCCGTGACCACACTTTTAGCTGCAAGAAATCTTCAAAAAGTCTATGGCGATGTGATTGCACTCGCGGGCATTAATTTTGAAGTTAGTGAAGGAGTAACCGGACTACTTGGCGCCAATGGCGCAGGCAAGAGTACTGCGATCAAGCTATTTCTTGGCCTGATCAAGCCCACCAGTGGCACGGCCGAAGTTCTGGGGGTGGACGCTGCTTCTACGGTTGAGATCAGGGCCCGGCTCGGATACATGCCTGAGCACGACTGTCTGCCCGGGAATGTATCGGCAGCAGAGTTCCTGACGCACATGGCAGAGCTAAGCGGTCTGCCGCCCAACTATGCTCGCTCCCGTGCTGCCGACACTTTGCGGCATGTTGGTCTGTTTGAGGAGCGGTACCGGGCGATGGGCGGCTACTCCACGGGGATGAAGCAGCGAGTGAAGCTGGCGCAGACGCTGGTGCACGACCCGGTGCTGGTGTTGCTGGATGAGCCGACTGCGGGGTTGGACCCGGGCGGCCGAGAAGAGATGCTCACGCTAATCAAGCGCACGGGTGATGAGTTTGGCATCAGCCTGATGCTCTCGTCTCACCTGATGGGGGATATTGAGCGCACCTGCGAGACCATTATTGTGCTGGATGCGGGGAGAGTTGTAGAGGTAGGCCCCGTTACTTCGTTCACCGAAGAGACGGAAGCCATTGCCGTTGAGGTAGACGAGAATCGGGAGGAGTTGATTACAGCTCTCAAGGAGCGCGGTGTGGAGCCGCTGATAGACGGTAGCTCCATTGTTATTGAGGGAGTGATTGGTGATCAGTACGATCTGATCCGTGATGCCCTGGTTGCAGCCAACGCGCCACTTCGCCGCATGGCGCCTCGTCGCCATGAACTGACCGAGATCTTCGAGAGAAACGGCGAATGACGATCTCCCAGGCTGGTCAGACTGGCCGAACTGGTGAAGTCTTCGATATCGGTTATCGGAACTATGAGGGGCCTCGGGAAGGCCGCCCCAGAGCGCGGCGGACGGTTTACAAAGAAGGAATCCGAATTGCCCTGGGAATCGGCCGCGGCGGCTGGGCAAAAATCATGCCATGGGCATTCATCGTTGCCGCCGCCATCCCGGCACTCGTACTGGCGCTGATCGCTGGAACGGTGGATCGCCTTACCGGGGGGTTAGGGGATGAAGTGATCGATCTTCCTTCACATGGCGACTACTACGGAATCGCCTCCATCATATTTCTCATATTTGCCGCTGCCGTCGGCCCGGAGCTCCTGTGTCCAGACCGCCGTGATCGGGTAATCAACCTCTATCTGGTCAGGCCAATTACCGGAACTGACTACATTCTTGCTAGGTGGGCAGCGTTCCTCACAATCATGACTCTGGTGGCATGGTTGCCACAATTCGTATTACTCGCTGGACTGGCATTGGGGGCTGAAAATCCTGCTACTTACATCCAGGACAATTGGGCTGACATACCCCGCTTTCTGGCGTCAGGATTTACGCTTGCTCTCTACGTCACAGGCATTTCGCTGGCAGTTGCCAGTTTCACGACTCGCAGGGCTTATGCCGCGGCGTTTATCATCGGAATTTTCGTGATATCCCTGCCATTTGCGGAAGGGTTGTCCAGCGATATTGGCGGGAAGGTCGGTCAGTATCTATCGTTGCTCAATTTCAGCCAGATACCGTTGCTGATGAATGACATCATCTTCAATGAAGAGAACCTGGCCACTGAGGACACTCTGGCCACTCAACTGCCGAAGCTCACGCAAATCGCCTGGTACGCGTTCATGACCATCGGGCCATTCCTGTTGATGTGGCGCCGCTACTGGAAGATCACCCCGTGACTGGCGACGGCTCAAATTCAAACGTTTCCGCGCCACCATCGATTCTGGTCGATCATGTCTCGCGCTGGTTTGGAAGCGTGGTTTCAGTTGCAGATATTTCCTTTGAGGTACAGCCAGGCATCACGGGGCTTCTTGGTCCAAATAGCGCAGGGAAGACCACGCTTTTGCGGATGATCTGCGGGCTTGCCGGGGTATCTGAAGGCACGGTGAGGTTGTTGGATCAGCCTGTCAGGAATAACCCGTCGATCTACAAACGGGTGGGCGTAATGTCTGAGCATGAAGCGGTGTATGGCTTCATGAACGGGCGTGACTTCGTGAAATTTGAAGCGAAACTGCGAGGCGTTCCGGATCCTAAGGCTGCGACGGATGAGGCAATTTCATACGTTGGCCTTGAACATGCGGCAGATCGCCCAATGGGCACCTATTCCAGAGGAATGCGACAGCGCATGAGATTGGCTGCAACTATCGTGCACAAGCCAGAAGTACTGTTGCTGGACGAGCCGCTGAACGGCACAGACCCACGCCAGCGCATCCAGTTCCAGGCGCTGCTTCGCGAACTTGCGGCTGAGGGCAAGACGATACTGATCTCATCACATATTCTCGAAGAAATTGAACAGTTGGCCGATACCGTCCTATTGATCGTTGCTGGCAAACTGGCGGCATCGGGCGATTACAGAGCCATTAGAGCCAAGCTGAACGAGCAGCCTTACCACATAAAAATCATTTCGGATAAGCCACGTGATCTGGCGAGCTTGATCGTGGGTATGGAGGCGATGGATGCCGTTAATGTTGATTCGGATGGTGGATTGATAGTGCTCACACGTGACCTGTTGAGGCTTCAGCGAGAACTCCCTAAATTGGCTCAAGCTGGCAATATCAGGCTGCTCAGAGTTGAGCCGCTGGACGATTCACTTGAGAGTGTTTTCGGCTACCTGGTCGGCTGATATGTCACTGATCTACACACTGACACTGCGGCAGCTTGCCGGCAAATGGCGAATCATTATCATCGTAGTTCTGGCGATTCTGCCGATCATGCTATCGATTAGCTCGAGGTTTGGCGATGTTAGACCTATTCCCAGCGAGATCGACGATGTCCTGGTCAACGGCATGTTCGCGAGCGCCATCCTGCCGATAATTGTCCTTGCTCTGGCGACTGCAGCGCTTGGTAACGAGGTTGAGGATAAGACACTGAGCTTCCTGGTCCTGAATCCTCTGGCGCGCTGGCGGATTGTTCTGCCCAAGTTGCTGGCGGCCATCACCATTGGAGGATTAGTGGTCGTTGTCAGTGGCGTCGTCTCCGCGCTCGTGGCATTTGAAGGTGATACGGAAGCCGCAATCGCCATTGGGATCGCCCTATTCGCCGGCGTTGCTGCTTACTCATCGCTGTTTTTGTGGTTGGGGCTGATGACCAGCCGTGGGCTCGCCATCGGACTGCTCTACGTCTTCCTGTGGGAAGGATTGTTCTCCAATTTCGTTTCGGGAATCCGCATGGTGAGTATTCGTGAGTACATCATTGGCGTCACGAGCGCGATAGACGACGGAAGATTTGCTGGTCCAAATCAGGACCCGGTGGCATCCGCCACCGCGATCATTGGCGTGATAGCTGTGACCATTGTGTTTCTATTGTTGTCCGTCAGGCGTCTACAGCGCATGGACGTACCCTGATCCTCGTACTCGGAAGAGTGGCTGACGTCACATCTGAACGCCTGATTCTTCGATCGCTGGGAGTAGACGCGATGAGAGCGATTGTTGGGCGTCGCCCTGAAGACGCTGAAAAGCATCTGGGATTCGCTATCCATCCCGATATGTTCGGTGAGGACGGCGGCGCGCCGAAGCATTTTCTGGCGATGATTGAGAACGATCCCGCTTTCGCACCATGGGCGCCGAGAGCGATGGTGCTTGCGGATGAGAATCTGGCGATTGGCCATATTGGGTTTCACACGCTGCCCAATCAGGCCTATCTGGACGAGTACGTGGGGCATGGCGTAGAAATGGGCTACACCGTTTTCGCCAAGTATCGCAGGCAAGGATTTGCCTCAGAAGCCATCACTGCACTGGCAGGCTGGGCGGGCGCTGAGCATGGTGTAGAAAATTTCGGCATCAGTGTTGGCGCCGATAATGGACCGTCGATGGCGCTTGCTGAGAAGCTGGGGTTCAGGAAAGTTGGTGAACACCATGATGAGGTTCATGGGCTGGAAATCGTCTTAAGCACAACAGGCAAGTCCCTCAACCCGCGTGTGTCATGATTTGTGTGCGGTAGTCTCCCGTGAGAACATTCCGACAGCTATCGTCGTGTTGAATCCAAGATGCCCTCAATTCACGAATATGTAACTGTGAAGCTTTACAAGCGCTTTCCTCATATCTCGTTCACTCTTCTGCTTCTGGTGGCGGCAGCCATCGCTTGCGGTGGTGTCGATCGAGCACCAGATGTTAGATCGACGCCGTTTGTCAGGCCGCCGGATCCCACTGCGACGCCACCAGTCACGCCATTGCCTTTGGTGAGGTCGATCGAGGTGGATTCCTACAAGCTGACGCCGGTGGATGCCAGATTCGTAAACGACCAGCCCGGCCTTGCAACCGTTGAACTTACGCTCGATATCTCCGTTCACCCGAGGATCCCCGTTGCCACCATCAAGTGGGGGCCTCGCCTGGAGTTCACTGAGATCAACATTGAGCCGTTCAGGACGACCCCGACCGGGG
Source organism: Dehalococcoidia bacterium UBA1151 (assembly GCA_002311865.1). Taxonomy (GTDB): domain Bacteria; phylum Chloroflexota; class Dehalococcoidia; order Lucifugimonadales; family Lucifugimonadaceae; genus UBA1151. The sequence continues at coordinate 2,094 of DBZV01000126.1, read as the reverse complement.
AGCCGAGGAAACTGGTAGTGCGGCTTTCCTGGGGCCGAAGCAATTTTGTCGATCTGAGGCCCAACCCTGAGGTGAGCCGTCTCGACTACACGATTGTTGGTGGCACCACGCGCTCATTCGTGATCGGATTCAACGCCCGAATCCCCAGCAGCGTGGTCAACGATTTGACGCTCACCGTACTTGAGGGAACTGTGGATGAGCATCAGGACGGGGTGGCTGCTGACGTGGGCTCGATTGCGCTGGTCACGCCGGCTTCGCACCCGGTGTCGAGGTTGGATGAGACGGTAACGAACGCGTTCCTGATTGTGGACGCGCCAATCTCCGTCGGGTGCCGCAGCAACGAAGTGTTTCTGGGCGGAACATTGCGAAATAGCGCTAGTCATGACCTGGACATTGGCCTAATCGAACTGGTGGTTTTCAACATCGATGGTTTGCCGCTGGATGAGTTGGCGGTTAACCGCTCAGGGCGCCAGGTGACCGGGAACTTCCTGGATCGCGCAGCCGATGATCCGTACCGTCCCGACGAAACTTCAGAGTTTGGATTTATCATCCCTACCGCTGCTGGCGTATGTGCAAATGGTGTC
>DBZV01000126.1:0-1400 GCA_002311865.1 Dehalococcoidia bacterium UBA1151 | reverse complement strand
TCGGGTAGCTCCGGAAAGTTGCGTGATCGCCAATACTACCGGTCACTAGAGCGTGATCGTTGGAGTACTCTCGACGACTCCATCGCGTACTATTCCAAACCCATGCCCTTCACATTGGAAGCCCTCATTATCGGACTGGCCCGAGTTGCCGGCTCTCTTCCGGTGCTTCGATGGGCGTTCGTCGGGGCAATTATTGCCATTGCCGTCGACTTTTCCGACCTCTTCATGAAGAACCTGTTGCCCAATTCCACATTTGGTGGACTGGGCGGCATCGAGGGCTATCAGACATGGGACAAGACGCTGGATCTTGTCTACATGCTGACGTTTCTCTACGTGGCACTCAAGTGGACCGGGATTGCGCGCAACGTTGCTATTGGCCTATTCGCATATCGAATGGTCGGGTTCGCCGTGTTCGAGTTCGCTTCAAGTCGATGGATTCTGCTGCTATTTCCAAACGTGTTTGAGTTCTGGTTTCTCTTTGTAGCCGGACGCAACGCGCTGCGGCCCGGGTATGTCCTGACGATTCAGCGAACGGTGATCTGGCTAGTTACGCTGGGCGCGTTGAAGTTAGCGCAAGAGTGGATACTGCACGGCGGCCGATACCTGGACAAGTACCGGGCAACGGACGTGGTGGCTGATTGGTGGGACGTGATTACCAGACCGTTTTAGTCTTCTGCCAATCCCTTCAACGTCGCAAGATTCCCGCGAATCTCTTTGCTCACCATTCTGCTCACGAGAGGAGCAAAAGCTTCATCGGGAACGGAAGACCGCCCGACATGTCGAATGTGATTTCCGTGGTATCCCCCCGTGGCTCAAGTCTGACGCTCGCGGTTGTTATCATATTGCCTTCAACCGTTGCCCAGCCGATTAAGCGGTTTTCTTCGAACTCGATAATCTCTTCGACTGTTTCTACTGTCCCCATGGGGATTTTGCGAACTACTCGAACTCGCGTTCCCTTGCCAAATGGTCCCTCAGTCAGGATCTCCATGCTCTGCCGATTCTCGTCCCACTCCTCGCTCTTTTCGGGGTCGATGACGTACGGAAAGAGGCTTTCCGGAGTGGCGTTGATGTAGATAGATTCCTTGATGTGCATATTCACCTTCTTCTAAGCTGAATCGGTACGCCCGGCAGGCGAATAATAACGGGATCGTCAGATGCTGTATGTACAGTGCATTTTTGTGATCAAAATCACCATGCGAATGCCGAATATAAGACTCGTTTTCGGTGGATGGAAATGTTGTTTCGACCGCGGAAATCTGAACGGCCCCCCGAAGAATCTCAGTGGTGGAACGAGGACCCTCTGTACCTGGTAGCAGCGGTGAGATCCCTCGACTCTGAGGTGGTCCCGGTTGTCTGAACAGCGATACCCGGTCTGACAAGTGGAATCACCTGCCAATGAT
>DBZV01000153.1:2276-2857 GCA_002311865.1 Dehalococcoidia bacterium UBA1151 | reverse complement strand
CATGGGTAGACTGTCACAGACTAAGTACTACCATTCAAATTCTGCATCAAAAACCACCATCATTCGCCGTCATCACCCGCTCATCAATCAAGAGTTAGCGCTGTTGTCCGTAGGCAGGAAAACAGTCGTTGTGCGCCTTGCGGACGGCTCCTCGATGAAGATTCTTCGGCGTTGGACGGACGTGGACGGCATTGCCTGTACGGATCTCAATGGAGACTCAGAGATTTCTGTGCACGGGCTGAAAGAACTGCTGAGCCTGTTCCTGGCACTGCGAGAGCGAATCGGCGACAACAGTGAGATGATCGCTACCGAACAGTCCACGGTGGAGGTAAGTGATGATGAAGCAACAACGGTTGGCGTTTCTCGAACAAGAATGTCTGGAAACGATATGGGAGCAGTTCCCCGAACAGGCCAGAGACGAGGTCACCCGACAGATGGCGCGGCTGATGGCTCGCGCATCGGTGGCGCCGATTCGGGCGTTGCGAGCGGACAACAACCCGGAGGTGAGTGATGACTCAAGCGATGGATGAACGCAACGCCAGGATACAGCGGCAGCATCTGGAGCGTGCGGCCTACGTCTA
>DBZV01000153.1:545-2122 GCA_002311865.1 Dehalococcoidia bacterium UBA1151 | reverse complement strand
ATTGTGGTGATCGACGAGGATCAGGGAAAAAGTGCGTCCAGCGCGAAGACCCGGCCGGGATTTGCACGTTTGATCGCGGCGGTCGCCCAGTCTCAGGTGGGGATTGTGATCGCGCTTGAGGTGACGCGCTTGTCGCGCAACAGCCCGGACTGGCACCATCTGCTTTACCTGTGCCGTTTCACCGGCACACTGATCGCTGATGAGCACACCATTTATGATCCCGATCACGCCACGGATCGGCTGGTTCTCGGCATCCGCGGTCAGATGAGTGAGATGGAAATCGACACCAGCATCGAGCGGATGGTGAGTGCACGCTGGAACAAGGCGGCCCGCGGTGAGCTGTACACCATTCCGCCCGCCGGCTACGACATCGACGAACTGGGAGGGTGGATGAAGAGCAGCGACGAGGCGGTGATACATGCAATCAAAACGGTGTTCGAGAAGTTCGACGAACTCGGCAGTGCCCGGCAGGTGTTCCAATGGTGGTGTCGTCAGGATCTCAAGTATCCGGTTCGTCATTTACGTTCGCGGATTCACCCGGTGGAGTGGTTAACACCGAAATATGCGATGTTTCTGCGTACACTGCGTAACCCGATCTATGCGGGCACCTATGTGTTCGGGCGTACCAAAACCGTGCGCTGCCTGGACGACAGCGGCGTCGAACGCACACGTCATGTGCGGGTCGAGCCAGATCAGTGGCGTGTGGTCATCCACGATCACCATGACGCCTATATTTCCTGGCAGCACTTCGTCAACAATCAGGAACAACTGCGGGGTAACCAGAACATGCGCGGCACGGATCAGCCGGGACCGGTTCGAGAAGGCCTGGCACTGTTGCAGGGCCTGGTGGTGTGTGGTCATTGTGGCCGCCGCATGGGATTAAGTTACGGTGGTTCAACGCGTTCTCGTGTTTACCAGTATCGGTGTTCGCAGGCTCGGGCGCAGCAGGGTGGCAGCAATTGCCAGGTGGTCGGCGGTAAGCGTATCGATCAGGCGGTGGTGGAAGTCTTTCTTGAAGCGATGTCGCCCTGTGCCGCCGATGCCGCACGACTGGCTAACGAAGAAGCGTGCCGGGAAGGTGAGGCATTAAACACCTACTGGGCTCAGCAAATCGAACGGGTCGCCTATCAGGCGCAGCGCGCTGAACGCCAATACATGGCCACCGAGCCGGAAAACCGTGTCGTCGCGCGTGAACTTGAGCGGCGTTGGGAGTTGGCATTGAACGATCTTGAGCGGGTTCGAAACAAAGCCGCCCAGGTCGCCGAGGCGCCGGAGTTACTGAGCACAAGCGATATGGAAAATGTACACTTGTTGGGCCTGGATCTGGACTCGGTCTGGAATGCTGACAGCACCACGAATCGAGATCGTAAGCGCTTGCTGCGATGCCTTATTGAGGAAGTCCAGCTCGGCACTCAGGAGGACCACTACAGCGTGCGGGTGGTATGGAAGGGAGGTGCGACGACTGAACGTGAACAAGTGCGAGGACCCGCCGGTTGGGCGCGTCGTACACCTCAGGACACGGTAGAACTCGTGGGTCAGCTCGCGGCGGAGTTCGATGATGCACAGATTGCCCGGAT
>DBZV01000153.1:0-272 GCA_002311865.1 Dehalococcoidia bacterium UBA1151 | reverse complement strand
GTCCGCGACCGACTGGCAGGGACGCAGGCACCTGAGGGTTGGGTGGGAGTGAGCGAGGCTGGCAGGCGCCTTGGAGTGTCGAAACCACTCGTTGCTTACTGGGTCAAATCGGGTAAACTGACGGCTAAGCGGGTCACCGTGGGTAAGCGGAAGTGCTGGAGAATCGATATACAATCAGCCACTTGCGGCCTACAAAGCGGCATTTTTGACCAATGAGTAACGCTCAATTCCAGGAGGACGTAGTATGCAACCATCTACGGCTTTCTCAGGGT
>DBZV01000140.1:5764-5887 GCA_002311865.1 Dehalococcoidia bacterium UBA1151 | reverse complement strand
GGCATCCGCACCGGCGGCGATATCTGCAAGTCGTTCGCATCAGGCGCTGACGGCGTCATGATCGGCACCCCGTTCGCCCAGGCTGAGGAATCGCCAGGGCGCGGCTTCAACTGGGGCATGGCC
>DBZV01000140.1:5235-5473 GCA_002311865.1 Dehalococcoidia bacterium UBA1151 | reverse complement strand
GAAGGCAAGATCTACCAGCGCGCACAGGGCGGCTAACGCAGTATATGGCGTTCAGAACGCCCCGCGGCACCAACGATATTCTGCCCCAGGATCAGGCCTACTGGTCCTACATCTGGGGCACCGCCGAGCAGGTCGCGGCATCGTTCGGATTTGGCCGAATCGACACCCCCATGTTTGAGGACACATCGCTGTTCCGACACGGTGTGGGCGAAGAGACCGACATCGTCGAAAAAGAGAT
>DBZV01000140.1:0-5162 GCA_002311865.1 Dehalococcoidia bacterium UBA1151 | reverse complement strand
ACATCGTCGAAAAAGAGATGTACAGCTTCCAGGATCTGGGCGGCGATAGCATCACGCTCAAGCCTGAAGGCACCGCGCCCGTGTGCCGTGCCTACATCCAGCATGGCATGGCCAACCTGCCGCAGCCGGTGCGACTTTTCTACGAGAACCCACACTTCCGTTATGAGCGTCCGCAGGCGGGCCGAGTCCGGCAGCACCACCAGTTTGGCGTGGAGATCATCGGTGATCCCTCGCCGCAAGTGGATGCTGAGGTTATCGAGCTTGGTTGGACCTATCTCTCGTCGCTGGGGCTGCAGGGCCTCACCCTGAAGATCAATAGCATCGGCGATAGCGAATGCCGACCGGCTTACATGGAGCTTCTTGGCACTTATCTCGCTGAGCACGAGTCAAGCATTTGCGAGGACCACCAGAAGCGCTACAAGACCAACCCGCTGCGGGTGCTCGACTGTAAGAAGCGCTCATGCCTGTCGGTGAGTGCGGAGGCGCCGTCGAGTGTCGATCACCTCTGCGACGCGTGCCGCGAGCACTTCGAAGGTTTGCGGTCAACGCTCGATGATCTGGTTGAGGCTGGCGCGATGGCCCCGTACACAGTCGATAACCGACTGGTCAGAGGTCTCGACTACTACAACCGCACGGTATTTGAGTTTGAGCCAACCGAGGAGAAAAGCCAGAGCACACTGCTTGGCGGCGGTCGCTACGACCCGCTGATCGAGATCCTGGGCGGCAAACCAACTCCCGGCATCGGCTTCGGCAGCGGTGTTGAGCGCGTAATGCTCAACCTCAAAGCGCAGGGCATCGAAGTACCCGCCGCACGGCCACTCGACATCATCTGCGTCCACGTCGGCGACAACGCCCGCCGCAAACTCATCATACTGGCAGCTACGCTCCGCGCAGCAGGCAAATCGGTCATCGTGGCTTCAGAAGGCCGCTCAATGAAGTCGCAGATGCGCTACGCCAACAACTCCGGCGCCCGCTATGCCCTAATCCTCGGCGATCGTGACCTGGAGCAAGGCGAAGCAACTTTGCGGCCGCTCACCACCGATGCGCCGGAGAAGCAGGTTGCGTTGGATGCGGCGGCGATTGCCACGGAAGTAACGTAACTACTCCTCTCCCGCCGCCCCGCGGCAAGTGCCTGCATGGCAGATGCCTGGGGTGAGGGCGTGTCGCATCTGACTGCAATGTCCAATCAGCCGATTTCTGCCCCTAAAACTCAGCGGGAGGAATCCTCGCAGCCCCGGGAGTGGTGTGGATGGCATTCAAACGCGCCCTCACCCTAACCCTCTCCCAAAGGTAGAGGGGATAAGGCAACTCCCACACTGTGCTACCTCCGCCGCTTAAACGTTATCCTCATCACTAGCCGTATTCTCACCGCGTAGTGAACGATTGCGAATATCGTACTTGCCGGGGTATCTCACCGGCAGATCACCCTCTTCGATCATCAACTCCAACGGATGAACCATCGTCTTCATTGGAAGCTGAACCTGCGTGTGCGTGCGCGCCGATTCGTAGACCGCATGCACCATCTCAAGCGCCTTGTAACCGTGCTGCGCCTCGCCCCTGAAGTAGTCAGTCTCGCCTGACACCCATGCTGCAAAGTCACGCGCCTGTGCAATCGCTGCTTCCTGGACATCCACGTTATCGTAGGCAACCGCGAAACCGGTGTCTTCACCGTTCTTCTGGAAATCGCCGTCCGGAAAATGCTGCTGCCAACCACCTGATCTGGCGTTACTCAGCTTCACGTCGTTGAGCGACAGATCAATCATGCCTTCGCTCCCGGTGATCCATGCGCCCCACCCGGATCTTGGCGTCAGCGACGCAACGATAATCGCCTGCGCCCCACCCTCGAAGCCAAAGTGGCCCAGCGCCTTGTCCTCGATGGGAATCGACCGCGCAAACTGGTCCGTCTCGCGCTCAACGTTGCCCATCACCCAGAGGCATTCCAGATCGCCCAGGAGGTACCGGAACATGTCGGCCTGGTGCGACGAGTAGTTCGGCAGGCCGTCGCGGGCAAATGCCGTGATCATCCGGACATCGCCAATTTCGCCGTCAGCGATCATATCCTTTGCCAGGTTGTAGGCAGGATTCCACCTGCGCTGGTGGCCAATCCCCAGCTTCACGTTGTGGCGATCGCAAACCAACCGCATATCCGCGGCGGCGCCAAGGGTGTCGGCCATCGGCTTCTCACAGAGAATTGCCTTCACGCCGGATGCGGCCGCAGCAAGGGTCATCGGCTTATGCCCTTTATCCCACACGCCAATCGAAACGACATCCAGCGTGGACTGGGTCAGCATCTCCCTGAAATCGGTGAAGTGCTCGGCCTTATAGTGACTGTACTCAGCGAAATGCTCGTCGAAGTCCTTCATAGCCTCCGTACTCAGATCGGCGAGTGCGACGATTTCGTAGCGGTCGGCGCGAAGGTAGCCAAATACATGGTTGCGAGACATGTCGCCACAACCGATTACTCCAACGCGCAGTTTGTCTGCCAACGATCTTCTCCAAACCTGAAGTGCAGTTGAACTTTAGGCGTTATTTATGTTCAAACCTTGCCCACGCCATCTTGCGGCGCGTAGCCCAGTACGTCTTTGGCGTGCTGGTTATCGCGGAACTTCTTCACGTTGTCTGAAGTAGCCCAGAAGATATCGAACTTCAAATCGGCAGGAGCTTCGATGATCTTGACCGTCAACTGCTGCAAATCGCGGTGGCTCGACCAGTTGGCTTGCGCTCTCCCGGGCGCCGCCTCATCGACCGGCCCGCAGCTGCTGATCCTGAGATTGATAACCGACATGGGTGTGGTGAGGGTGTAATACCGCCCCAGATCCTCGCCGAACAGCTTGGTCACCCCGTATAGCGAGATCGGCTTCGGCTCCGACTGTTCGTTGACCATCTCCCATGAGTCCGGGAGGGGCAAGTCTTCCGTGGAGACCAGGGTCTTGTACGGCTCATGCAACTCGTAGCCGTTGGCCGTTGCCCCCGAGCTAGAGAGGATCACCCTTGAAACACCGGCCTCCAGCGCCACCTGGCAGACGTTGTATGCGCCAATGATGTTGTTCTGGAGCATCGTCTCCCAGCCGCCAGCCATGCCCAGCGCGCTGCTTTGCCCACCGTCAGCGGCAAGGTGCAACACAACATCAACGCCTTCAAATGCGGGCCTTATCGATTCGATATCGGCGATATTGGCTTTGAAATTGCGCTCCGGCGATAGTCCATCGACACCGCTGCGAGACAGTGCGCTTATCTCGTACCGCTCTTCCAGGGCAGGCCGAAGTGCACGACCGACGACTCCCCCCAACCCGGTAATCAGCAATTTCAATCTATCGGCCAAATCTCTACTCCAAATAGCCTCAGCAAGCGCCATACCCGAAACTGATTGCCTGTTCTATCAGGAAACGTGCACGCTGTAAGTGATCTGCGGATTCGAAGTGGCTCATCTTTGGCATCCGAAACAGGTGCGGGTTGGAAGCCCGCACTACGATGCCACCCTGATAAGCCTTGCCGCCGACCTTCGCTGCATGAACGAACGTCACCGCCCACCGCATTGTCATCCTGCGGCCGCTTCGGCCCGCGGGATCTCAGCATTGAACGCGGAATATGTCCGATCAGCAAGCGAGATACCTCACACCCCCGCGTCGCATATTGATGCCGAGATCCCGGTCGCGGAGCCGCCCAGGATGACAGCATTTGAGACGCATGCGTGACCGAGGAAGAAGCCTTGAGCTCGACACGCAATGTGCGGCGTCCATCGTGCATAATGCCGGTGCCGATCGATTTGCCTGTTGCAGATGCCGTAAAGGAGCCACCCGTTGAAGATCACCGAAGTAAAAACTTTCCTCATGATGGCCGGCGCGCCGCCGGACTCGGACGGCGATGGCACGCCGAGAGCGGGGCATAGCTGGACCACCCGAAACTGGCTCTTCGTGAAGGTCTACACGGACGAAGGCATCACCGGCATCGGGGAGTGCTCCGGCTGGCCGCGGGTGATCGAGACCGCCGTGAAGGACATCACACCATTGCTGATCGGCGAAGACCCGGCGGACATCGAGCGAATCTGGCAGAAGCTTCTCGTCTCCACCATGGGCAACGGCATGACCGGCGTTGTGGGGTCGGGCGCAATGAACGGCGTCGATATGGCGCTATGGGACATCAAAGGCAAGGCACTCAACACCCCTGTATGGAACCTGCTTGGCGGCAAGATGCGCGACAAGATTCGCATGTACGGCCACGCCAAATCCCCTGAACAGGCTCTCAAACTCAAGGAAATGGGTATCACTGCGGTCAAGACAGGCGGCGTCGTGAACCCGGTCGACCAGGTGGAAGAGATCCGCAAAGCCGTTGGCGATGAGATGGACATCATGGTCGACGCGCACGGCCCGCCCTGGTTCACCACCAAGGACGCCATCATGGTGGGCAAGGCGCTGGAGCAGTTCAACCTCCTGTTCTACGAAGACCCCGTAGCCCCGGAGAATATCGAGGCACTGGCACGCGTCCAGGACAACGTGGACATTCCCATCGCAGCTGGCGAACGCCATTCGCACATCTGGGGCGTGAAGGAGATCATCGAGCGCGAGATCGTTGATGTCATCCAGCCAGACACCGGCCGCATCGGTGGCATATCGCAGATGAAGAAGCTGGCGGCGCTGGCAGAAGCCCACGGCATCATGGTTGCGCCACACTCCGGCTCGCTGGGACCGATCGCCGAGTACGCGGCAATCCACGTCCTGGCCGCAATCCCCAACGGCCTGATCCTAGAACGAGTCGAGTTCGATGTGCCGGTGCGCTACGAACTGGTCCTGCCGCACATCCCAACTGTCGATGGCTACGTGCAGGTACCAGACCGCCCTGGCCTTGGCGTCGATATCGACGAAGACGTGGTCGCTGCCCACCCATCCCACGGCAACACCACGCTGCCGGGTACCCCCGAGGACGGCGCATATGAAGCAGGAACGTTCGATGAGCACCTCTACATCCAGCAGCGCTTCAGACGCCAGAGAACAATGCGGAAGATCTAGATCCTAGCGGGGCTCGTCCGACCCTCCAGGCGTAGTGCGGGCTTCCAGTCCGCACATACCCTCCACCGAGTACGATTACCCCCCCCCCCCCAAAACAAACGCCCCCCCCGGGGGCACCAAAACCTTTTTAAACAGCCAAACCAAAAAAACCAATTT
>DBZV01000028.1 GCA_002311865.1 Dehalococcoidia bacterium UBA1151 | reverse complement strand
TCTGCGTGTATTTCTGTCCCATGGCAACACCCTAACGAGGTGTTGCACTTCGTTTGTGAACTTAGGGGATCCGCTCTTACACCCTCTCCCATTTCGGGAGAGGGTGAGGGCGGATCGGGGTCAGGGCGTTCCGATCTACCGCCGGTCCCGGCGTTGGACCGGTCGAAACGGGTGTGCCCACGATGCAAGACTGCGTGGTCTGCGGGACTGAACCCACAGGCTGCCTCGCCCGGAAAAGCGCATTATCAGCTGGTCGGAAAATAGGAATGACCCAAGGCTGCGCGCCCTGGTGATGGTGTAACTCAGGTCAGCGTCCCAGACAACGGCCATGCCGTTGTCTACGATGTACTCGCCATCAATATCGATCTTTTCGATGCCCCCGTAGGCGTTGAAGAAGAGAAGCCCATCGCCCGTTGCCCGTAGCACAAACATGCCCTCGTTAAACAGCCCGCGCAGTCCCTGGAAGTTGCTGCTCAGCTTCACATCGGGATGGGAGGCGAGATATGCGCCCTTCTCAAGGAGCAGTTCCTTGCCAGTCATCTGGTAAGCCTCAATATCGCCGGGCTGAGATGGCGTTAGTCCCAGAGTGCCTGGTTCGTTGATCGCTTCGTACGTGTTCTGGAAGAAGCTTTCTCCGGTGAGCGCGGATCGGGTTAGCCCGGCCATTATTCCACCGCGAGTACTTGTCTGGATCTGCAGGCCAGGGCTCATCCATGCCATCGCGCCGGCCTCGGTTACCACGCTCTCACCCGGGCTGAGCGTGAGTTCCAGATAGGCGTAGGTGGGTTGTGCCTCTATTATGTATTCCATGAAATCGCCTTAGCGGATCACTCTCTCCGAGGTGGGAGCATACGGCCCAGACTTTGGCCGAACTCATCCGGGTTATGGCTCTGCACGTAGACACGACCTCGCCCGGAAAACTTGAGCACCAGTCCCTCCCCGGCGAGGAATGATTGGATGAAACTGCCAGACGCCTTGCCAATCGAATAGCTCAGGCTCTCCTCGAAAGCCACGACGTGTCCGGTATCAACGGTGAACTTGCCGTCGACTTCGATTTCGCTCAACTTGCCAAATGCTGCGACCACCAATGGCCCCTCGCCGGTGACGCCCATGAATGAGAGCGACTCCCCGGAAAGCATTCCGCCGAGTCCCTGGAAAGCGGTATCAAGCTCGAGGCTTCGAGATGAGGCCAGGTACGAGCCACCGGTGCATAGCCAGCGCACAGAGCCGTCGAGTTCGATCTTTCGGATCTCGCCCTGATGCGTTGGAGCCAGTCCAACCTCACCGGGCCGTCCATCCATGCTGCGATATGTGGAGAGGAAGAAACTCTCACCGGCGAGACTGCGGCCAATACCCCCAAGAATTCCGCCGCCCTTTCCGCCACGCGTCGTCACCTCGATATCGATGTTTGTGGACGCGCGGAACATTGCCCCGGACTCGGAGACGAACTGCTCCTCGCCCTCAAGTCCCACCAGCACCCATGAGAATGCGCCTCTATCCTCTACTTGAACGTCCATAATTTCCTCGGGTGCCCCCGGAAGCTAGCGGTACATTCCGCCGAGCCACCTGGCGACTCCGTTAAGTGTTCGCGTCTGTATATAAACGGTGCCTGTGCCCGTGAAGTTGAGCACAATGCCTTCGCCGGAGAGCAGGGTCGACTTTGCTCCACCAATCGTGGTCACGTTGTACTTCAACCCCGGATCCCACGCCACAGCGTGACCGGTATCAACCGTCAGCGAACCATCAATCTGCTTTTCGATAATGGCTCCGTAGGCGTTGAAAAATAGATCGCCTTCACCACTGGCCACGATCGTGAAGGCACCCTCGCCGGAAAAAATTGCCGGCAGGCTCACGAACTTCGTGGTGAGGGTGATGCCGGGCGTGGCGGCCAGGAACGAACCGGCAGTGAGAACAAATGAATCGCCAGCAAGTTTGCGGTGCAGGATCATTCCGGGGCGGTCTGGCGAAAACGTAACGCTACCGCCGGTCGGGTGGCTGTATTCGCCGACGAACAGCGATTCGCCGCCGACAACTTTCCGTATCAGCGCTTTGGCAAAACCGCCGATGAGCTTACTCTTCAGCTCCGTGCCATCGCTCATGAACGCCATCGAGCCCGACTCAGCCAGGAACGACTCGCCCGGCACCAGACCAACCGTCAACTGACCGAAGTCCGGATTCCCCTCAATATCGAACTGCATAAACCGCCCGCTCAAACCTTGAAATCAACCACAATCACCAGACTCGACCTTGCCCTGACTGCGTTACGAGATAGTAGTCACACCACCGGAGATGCAACCGCGGCGAAGTAGATCAGATTTGGCGCGGGAGGGCAAGTTTTGGTCGGCGGAGCAGGCGCTCTGGATGTTTCGACTGTCAGAGTTGGACGACCACCTGTGAAGCAAGGCCGAAAATCAGGTTTCCTGAGGCTACCTGTCCTGAGCCAGTCGAAGGGCTCGAAGGGCACCTGATTTGAGGACGCTTGGATGCTCGCATATGAGACGAGTGCTGCATATGCCGTTCCAGAAGTACCCTTCGAGTGAGCTCAGGAAACTCCTATCGCTACAGTTTGTCTGTTGGCGTTAGGTGATTTGCCATTCTCAAACGCCCCTTCCTACTTGAGTGCAACCCTGCCTTTGCCCATCAATCTCATTGAGGGTCGTATAGCCTATGAATGGAATATCTAGCAAATAATAGGGGTGCAAAATGGCAAAAGGTAAAGGATCCAGTGACGGTAAATCTGGAAGTGACCTGAGGTCAAATGTGAAGAATCCCAACAATCCGGGACACAAATCGGCGGGCGACAATCGCGCCAATCAGAAGAATCCGAATCACGCTCCTTCCAAGGGGAAGTAATGAGGGATTAATGCCCGGGCAGCCGATGATGCATATGAAGTTGTAATTTCCTGCACTTTAGGTCACGACCGGCAGAGGCCCTTGTATGTTGTTTGGGACTGG
>DBZV01000043.1 GCA_002311865.1 Dehalococcoidia bacterium UBA1151 | reverse complement strand
AACGTTCATGGGAACTACACCTACAAACCCTTCTCAACCAATAACGCGCAAAGGTCCGCCGTCCGGGACGCGTACCCCCACTCGTTGTCGTACCAGCCAATCACCTTCACCATGTTGCCGCCAAGGGAACTCGTGGACAGCGCATCAATCGTGCAACTGTTTGTGTTGCCCTTGTAGTCGATCGACACCAGAGGTTCGGTCGAGTAGCCCAGCTTGTGGTGAAGCGGTTCACTCATGGACGCCTCTCGATAGGCCTCATTCACCTCTTCAGCCGAGGCATCATTCTCCAGCGTCACAACCAGATCGGTCACCGAAACCGTGGACGTCGGCACCCGGAACGCCATCCCATCCAGCTTGCCCGCCAGCTCCGGGATGACCAGCGTCACAGCCTTCGCCGCGCCGGTAGTCGTAGGAATGATACTCATGGCAGCGGTACGCGCCCGGCGCAGGTCGCTGTGGGGGCCATCCTGCGTATTCTGATCGTTGGTGTAGGCGTGGATCGTGGTCATCAGACCCTTCTCAAAGCCAAAACTATCATTGAGAACCTTCACCATCGGCGCCACGCAGTTCGTGGTACACGACGCGTTCGAAACGATGTTGTGGCTGTCCGGGTCGTACTTATCGTCGTTGACGCCCAGCACGATTGTGAGGTCCTCATTGCTGGCCGGCGCTGAGATCACGACCTTTTTCGCCCCGGCCTCCATGTGGGCGGCTGCCTTATTCGCGTCCGTAAATACGCCGGTGGACTCAACCACAATCTCCGCGCCAACATCGGCCCATGGAATATCTCCAGGGCTGCGCTCTGAGAAGAACTTGATCTCGTTGGCGTCGATGACGATGCCGCCATCAGACGCCTCAACCGTCCCATCGTAGACTCCGTAGTTTGTGTCGTACTTGTACAGGTGGGCGTACGTGGCCGGGTCACCCAGGTCGTTCACCGCAACTACTTCCAGCGTATCGCCGTGCTGCTCCCCAATCGTCCGAAGTACCTGACGCCCAATTCGGCCGAATCCGTTAATTCCAACTTTAGTCTTAGCCACACGATCCCCCGTGATGCCTATTTGATGTCGATTGGCGACGTAAATTCAGCCTCTGTGCCAAGTTCATCCCCAATAATTAGTAATCGGTTGTACTTCGCGGTGCGCTCGCCACGTGCAGGTGCGCCGGTCTTGATCTGCCCGGCGCCAGTACCAACGGCAAGATCCGCAATCGTCGTGTCTTCAGTCTCACCCGAACGGTGACTGACCACCGTACCCCATCCGTTGGCGTGAGCGAGCGCCATTGTCTCCAGCGTCTCGGTCACCGTGCCAACCTGGTTGAGCTTGATCAGTATGGAGTTTGCCGACTTCTCATCCAACGCCTTCTGAAGCTCCGCCTTCTGTGTCACCAGCAAATCGTCACCCACTAGCTGGACACGTTCGCCAATCTCCTCGGTGAGCAGTTTCCAGCCGTCCCAATCGTTCTCGTCCAGCCCGTCTTCAATACTCACGATTGGATACTTATCGATCAGCGACTTGTACTCACCGACAAGCTCTTCCGACGACCACCGCTTCTGCTCAGTCCGCTCAAGCCAATAGTGGCCCTCTTTCCGCCACAGTTCACTGGCAGCGACGTCCAGCGCGAAAAATATTTCCTCCCCCAGCTTCCAGCGGGTCTTCTCAACCGCCTTGCACATCAGATCAAGCGTCGTCGTTGTGTCCAGCCCGGAGGGCGCAAAACCACCCTCATCGCCCAGCGTAGTGCTGTGTCCGGTCGCCGACAGAATCGACTTCAGATTGGCGTAGATCTCAACGCCAGCCCGCATGGCGTCTTCAAAGCTATCGACCCCAAGTGGAAAGACCATGAACTCCTGGAAGTCCGTGGAGTCTTCCGCGTGCGCGCCGCCATTGAGGATGTTGAACATTGGCACCGGTAGTCGAGTCGGGCTCTCCACCCCAAACAGCTCGCCAAACCGCCGGTAAAGCGACACCCGGCTATCCGACGCTGCTGCCGAGGCAACTGCAATCGAAACGCCCAGCGTGGCATTGGCGCCGAGCGTTGCCTTATTCTCGCCAGCCACGTCAATCATCGCCTGATCAATCCCGGGCTGATCCTCTGCATCCATGCCAACCACGATCGACGAGATGGTCCCGTTTACGTTGGCAACTGCCTTCAGCACGCCCTTTTTGTTCATACGCTCGGGATCGTCGTCCCGGAGTTCCCATGCCTCGCGCTCCCCGGTGCTAGCACCGGATGGAACACCCGCGGTTCCGATCGCTCCGTTAGACAGTTCCACACGGGTGAACACTGTCGGATTGCCGCGGGAATCCAGGATCTCGCGGGCGTGCACGTCTTTAACTACCGTCATTTATGTATGGTCCGCCAATGCACTCTGTTGCGCTGCGAGCATCGATTGGATGCCCAATTTTGCGAGATCAAGCAGGTTCTCGAACTGATTGCGATCGAATGTCCGACCTTCCGCCGTGCCCTGAATTTCTACGAACTGATCTGATCCCGTCATCACGACATTGAAGTCGACCTCAGCCGCCGAGTCCTCGTCATATGCAAGGTCAAGGCACAGATCGCCATTAACGTAGCCGAGACTGGTCGCCGCCACCGGCTCGTTCAGGGGTAATTCCTTGATCTTGCCGCGCTCGATGAGCTGTTGTGTGGCGAGATATAACGCCACATACCCGCCCGTGATCGCCGCGGTACGTGTCCCACCATCGGCGCGAATCACATCGCAGTCCACGGTGATGGTCCGTTCGCCAAGTTTCTTCATGTCCGTGACGGCCCTCAATGAACGTCCGATGAGCCGCTGAATCTCCAGTGATCTCCCGCCCTGCCTCCCCTGCCGGGCTTCGCGGCCAGTTCTGGTGTGGGTGGAGCGCGGCAACATCCCGTACTCAGCCGTTACCCAGCCAAGACCCGAGTTCTTGCGCCATCTATGCACTCCCTCACCAACGCTCGCCGAGCAGATCACGTGCTTATTTCCAGTTTTGCTCAGTGCGGAGCCTTCGGCGTATGGCTGAAATCCAATATCAATACTTACCGGTCGGGGCTCATCAAGAGCGCGGCCATCGGCGCGGGAGTAGGTCAAATGGGAGCTTTCGATGAAATAAAGGATGAGATGAACGTGAGATTTGAGTATAGCAATAGACTCATCCAGAGTGGGCCAATGCGGTATCGTTACCGCCGCCGCGGTTATAAGCGTCGCGCTGGGCATCCCTGCCCGCACATCTTCGGTCGGCGGTGAGGCCGTGAAAAAAGCAAAATAGAAACCAGAGGACGAATTAGAGAAATGCCTGACAAAGTAGCGGTTATTGGCGCCGGCGCGGTTGGCGGCTACTATGGCGGAGCGCTGGCAAGGGCTGGGCTGGACGTTGCGCTGATATGCAGAGGCGCCCACCGGGACAAGATCGTCGCCGATGGCCTGTACGTGGAGAGCAACTGGGGTAACTATACAGTTCGCCCTCAGGCCACTCCCGATTCCAGGAAAGTGGGTCCAGTTGACCTCGTACTCTACGCCGTAAAGCTCTACAGCAACCCCGAGGCGATTCCACTCATCAAGCCACTCCTTGGCGAGAACACCGTCGTGGCACCCGTCCAGAACGGCACAGAAAGCGCAGCGATCATCGCCGACGTG
>DBZV01000135.1 GCA_002311865.1 Dehalococcoidia bacterium UBA1151 | reverse complement strand
CGTCAAGTGTCGAACAATCGCCCCGTGATCCCAGCGGTAGCACCTAGGGTGCCTAAAACTCCATCACGACCTCAGACTCAATCTTCGACTCATCAATCACATACCCAAAGCCCGGGTCGTCCGACACCGTCAGCATGCCGTCCTCAAAGTTCGGTCCCGCCTGCAGGAAGTGGTACGCTAGCGCAGCATGCTTCACCAGCATCTCCACGTACGGCGTGTGGATCGGCGACTGAGCTGACGAGAACGCCATGCCCTGCGGCGTAACGCCCTGGTGGCAGATCGTGGTCAGGTCGTAGCTGGTGGCCAGCGCCGCGATCTTGAGCAGTTCGCTCAGCCCTCCGCACCAGTTCACGTCCGGCTGGATGATGTCGACCGCCTCAGCATCCATCCACCGCTTGAAGCCCCAGCGCGTGTACTCGTGCTCCACACCGGAGATCGGAATGGTCGTGCTCTCCCTGACCTTTCGATAGGTGTCGATGCGATCGGCCATCCCCACCTCCTCCAGCCACCGCGGCTCGTACTCCTCGATGCGATTGATCATCTTCATTCCGTAGTTATAGTCCCAGCTCTGCCAGGCATCGAACATGATGTCTATATCGGGTCCCACCGCCTCTCGCACGGTCTTCACAAGATCGGTGTTGAGCTTCACCCCCTCAGGACCACTCATCGGGCCGTGGCGGAAGAACCACTTCATCCCCTGGTAGCCGCGCTCCTTCATCTCGATGGCGCGCTCCCGCACCAGCCCCATATCGACCGACGTATAGCCCAGCATCGATGCGTACGCTGGCATCGTCTTCTGTGTCGGACCACCAATGAGCTTGTGGACCGGCTGTCCCAGCGCCTTGCCCTTGATGTCCCACAGCGCCAGATCGATTGCGCTGATGCCCATCATCGGCTCGCCCTGCCGACCGTGTGCAGCCGACCGATGCATGATGTCCCAGAGGAACTCCGTAGGACCAGGGTCCCGCCCAATCAGCAGGTCCTTCATCTTCCAGACCTGGTATGCAACGTTCGGCATCAGCGTGCCGGATATGCCGCTGACCCCCTCATCTGTATCGATTTGCGCATAGATCGCGCTAATCTCCATGTGAGTGTCATCGATCATGCGACCGCCTCCCCGACCGGCCCTGGTGCTGCTCACGCGGAACTCCTCATACACGTCAGTCGGCTGCACGAGCCGATCCTCCATGTACGGCCCACCGCTGGTTTCCAAGACACCAGTGAGTTGCCGAAGTTTGATATCCGTGATCTTCATGAGACGCTCCTTAATAAAGGCTGATTTATGGGTAGCGGACTGTCATCTGCTCTGGCGCAAGCCATAGCAGCACGCGTTGCTCGGTAGATTTCATGCGCTCGATGTACGCATCCGCCTTATCTGCATCGAGGTGTCGACCCAGAATTGCCCGCGTCGGCGTCCAGATGCCAGCGTCATCCTGGATCTCCACCTCCCCGCGCAGCGTCACGTAGTTTGCCGCCATCGGCTCCTCGTAGATAAGAACACTCAGCTTGGGGTTGCAGCTGAGGTTCTTGTACTTCAGCCGCTCCTTCGTGGTCGAAACCGACAACCGCTTGCCGTCCCAGTTGAACCAGTTCGGCGTGATCTGCGCGTACCCGCTCGGACTCTGCGTCACGACTACTGCAATCCGAGCCTGCGCAAGATAGCCGTTCAAGAATGATTTTTGATCGTCTGTAAGCATTGCTATCCTCGCTGATTTGAATTCCCGGCAGACTATTCCTCAGCCGCACTATCGGCAACCGTGCCGCTTAGGCCTACAATCCGCCGAAGGCAGAACACCGAACGACAGGCACGGAATGCAGTACAACACCATCATTGTTGGCGCAGGTTCAGCGGGAGCGATTCTTGCGGCACGCTTAACCGAAGACCCATCGAGAACGGTGCTGCTCCTGGAGGCTGGCCCGGACTACCCGGACTTCGACAAGATGCCCGACCCGGTCAAGTACGGCTACGGCTACGACCGCAACATCTGGGCAAGCGCATTTGGCCCCAATAGCCTCCACAGTTGGAACTACACGGCCCGCTCCACGGCCCACGCCGATCCGATGCTGGTTCCGCGCGGCAAGGTGGTAGGTGGCTCCAGCGCGGTCAACGCACAGATTTTCCTGCGCGGGATCCCGGAGGATTTCGACGAGTGGGCGGCGCGCGGCAACGATCGCTGGAGCTCCAAGGAACTCCTCTCATACCACCGCAAAATCGAGACCGATCGGGATTTCTCAGACGATTTTCATGGCGACGATGGACCCATCATCGCCCGCCGTTGGAAGCGATCGGAGATGACCGCAGACCAGGAAGCCTTCTACCAGGCCTGCCTGAGCGCCGGGTACGCCGACAGCCCCGACCAGAATCATCCCGACTCCACCGGCGTTGGACCCACACCGTTCAACAACCCGGGCGGCATTCGCTGGAGTACCGCTCTCGGCTACATCAACCCCGCTCGCCACCGGCTCAACCTCACGATCAGAGCCAACGTCCACACCCTCAAAGTGTTGATCGAAGATGGCCGCGCCGTTGGCGTTGAAGTCGAATCTGGCGGCGAGGTGTTCACGCTCAGCGGCGATGAGATCATCCTCTCCGCCGGCGCCATCAACTCACCCTCACTGCTCATGCTCTCCGGCATCGGCCCGGCAGACCACCTGCGCGACATGGGCATCCCGGTGATCAAAGACCTGCCCGGTGTTGGCAAGAACCTGCGCGACCACCCACAGGTTCAACTCACATGGAAGACCCGCGACGACTTCGAGCAGGACCCGCTGGCACCGCGCATTCAACTTGCTCTGCGATACACCGCGAAAAACTCACCGCTCCGCAATGACATGTTCATCCACCCGTTCTCATACGCCACAGAATCGGGCATCTACCTGCTCTCAGACGAGAAGCCGCTGGGCGTGGGCATGATCATCGCCCTCTACCTTGCGAAGGGCGCGGGGGAGATCACCCTCAACTCAACCGACCCGCACGAGCAGCCTTTCCTGAATTACGATTACCTTAAGGAAGAGGAAGACCGGCGACGCTTCCGTGAGGCCGTTCACATCGCTATCAACCTCGCCAAAAGCGACGCCTACAGCAAATTCATCGAACATCTTCTTAAACCACCGGCGGCCGCGCTGGCCTCAGAAGAGTCGCTCGACCAGTGGCTACTGGAGAACGTCCGCACCAGCCACCACATCTCAGGCACCGCAAAAATGGGCCCATCATCAGATGACATGGCGGTAGTCGACCAGTTCGGCCACGTCTACGGCATCGATAACCTCCGCGTAGCCGATGCCTCAATCATGCCCGACTGTATCCGAGCCAACACCAACGTCACCTCAATGGTCATCGGCGAACGAATCGCAGACTTCATCAAGGCAGGGGAGTAGGGTGTAACTCGCGCCGCAATCCCGTACTGCGGGCTTTTAGCCCCCGTGCATTTGGTCTTCGTTTCGCACACAGCCCTAAACACTCTCAATCAGCCCCGGTAGTTCCTTCTCGTTGATCTCCAGACCGTAGCCGGGCTTGTCGTTCAACTCCATGTGGCCATTGACCGGGATTGGCGGCTCAACGAATAGCCGGCCCAACTCATCAAACGACGGCGAGAACTCCAGCGAGAACTCATGCGGCCGCGTCGCGTTCTTCACCGTCGCGTAGGCGTGCAGGCTGGCCATTGAGTTGATGCCCGCGCTGGGGCTGTGCGGCATAATCGGCTTGTTGTGGACCAGGCACATCTCGTAGACACGCTTCATTTCCGACGGCCCACCAACGTTCAGCACATCTGGCTGAATGATGTCCGGGTTGCCGAGCAGCATCAGATCACGCATGTGCCACCGTGAAATCTCAAGCTCGCCCGTCGAAATCGGGACATCCAGCGCGTCCACCACCTGCCGGTAGCCGGGGTAGTCGTACTGCGGCAGCGGCTCCTCGAAATGCGCCAGCCCCAGCTCCTGCATCTTCACGCCCTGCATGATCGCAGTGCTCACGGAGTAGCCGTTGTTGGC
>DBZV01000047.1 GCA_002311865.1 Dehalococcoidia bacterium UBA1151 | reverse complement strand
TAATGAAAGCCCCAAACAGAGCCGATGTTCCGCCCGAAACGGATGCTTCAGCTTAGAGAGGACAGATGCGATTCATCTGCTCGTCGACGCGCCTCAGTATGATCACACCCCACCCCACCCCGCCGATACTCGTGGGGGATGAAAGTAGCCGGTACGACTAGGTAAACGAAAAGTCGAGTCCGAGTTCGACTTCGATGGTGCGGAACCAGCCGATTACCTCGCGGTGATATGGGATTCCTTCGGCCGTTCGTTTTTCGGTCTCCTCGGCTTCCAGAAGGCCGGCGTACACGACGCGTTCATGAGGTGGTGCGGGTGGGGTTTCTACCAGTGCGGTGAGGAAGTCGTCCATGTCTGACTTGAACTTGGCGAGGTCGGTGAAGGAATCGATGTTGTAGGCGGTGAGGTGGAATCCCGGTGTGAGGGCCAGGAAGCCCGGGCCGATGCCGGTGAGTGTGCTGGCAAGGATATCGATGACTGCGGTGAAGCCGTAGCCTTTGTGCGAGCCTTGCTCGCGAGTGCCGCCGATGGGGAGCATATGGTGACTGTCGGGCAGTGGACCTTCTTCCATGATGGGCGTGCCGTCAGGCTCTGCAAGCCAACCGGGCATGATCCCGGCACCGATGCGTTCGAGTAGTCGCACTTTGTTACCGGCGATTTGTGAAGTGCCGACGTCAAACACGAAATTGGGCATCTCCCCTGCTGGAACGGCGTAGGCAATTGGATTGGTACCGAACTTAGGCTCTCCGCCGAATGTAGGCACCGTACTAAGGCTTCCGCTGGTGGTCATTGCGACGCCAATCATGTCTTGGTTGGACGCTCGCATTGCGTGGTAGCCGGAGCCGCCCATGTGGCCCACGTTGTGGACGCATACAGCGCCCATCCCGAACTTACGGGCCTTCTCGACGGCCATGTCCATTGCGCGGGGAGCGACGTGTAGACCAAGCCCTCCACCGCCATCCAACACGGCGGTGGAGTCTGATTCGCGCTCGATTGTGATCTCTGGGGTGGGGTTCATCCCGCCGTCACGGTAGCGGCCGACGTAGCCTCGAAGCGTGTTTGAAACGCCGTGTGTCTCGACTCCACGGAGGTCGTTCGTCATCAGAACGTCGGCTGAGAGAACGGCGTCTTCGTCGGAGAGTCCCATGGCAAGGAATATCGCCTCAGTGGCCGATCTCATCTCATCGGCGTCGACGTATACCCGGTCCTTTTCTGGAACTTTGAATCGCTCTAACACTGGATGTTTACTCCTAGAACTTCGTCTGACGGTATCACGTTGGAATTATTCAGGCCTTGCCTTCGAGTCTGCTTCGGCCTTCGATTGCTTCTCTGTTGACGCAGTATGGGGGCCATTCGCCTTTTATGCCTGCCAGGACGTTCTCGACACACATCATTGCCATCTTGAGGCGGGTATCTCCCGTTGCGCTGGCGACGTGGGGCATTACGAGGCAGTTATCGAGCGTCAGCAGCGGGTGGTCGGCTGGCAGAGGTTCGGGAACGGTGACGTCGATTGCCGCGCCGGCGATTTCACCAGACTTGAGCGCCTCGTAGAGCGCGTCCTGATCGACTACCGGGCCTCGAGTGGTGTTGACGAAGTATGCGGTAGGTTTCATGAGCTTGAACTGCTCGGTGGACATGAGGCCGGTTGTCTGAGGCGTGAGCGGGTTGTGCAGCGATACATAATCCGAGCGCTGGAGCAGCTCTTCCATCGAGTCTACGTAGATTGTTCCCGGGACATCGGTGCGTGGATTCCGATTGTAGTAGAGCACTTCCATATCGAATCCGAGTGCTCGCTTCGCGACTTCAGACCCGATGCGTCCCATGCCGACGATGCCGAGTGTCTTGTGGTGGATATCGGTGGCGAGGTAGGCGAGAGGATCGAAGTCTCCCCACTGACCGGACTTGACGATAGCGGGCAGGTCGTTGATCCGTCGGCCCAGGGCCATTATCAGCGAGAACGCGAGGTCGGCGGTGCTCTCCGAGAGGATTCCGGGGGTGTTACAGACGGCGATTCCGCGCTCGGTAGCGGCTGCCTCGTCGATGTTGTCGTAGCCCACGCCGAACTCGGCGATGATCTTGAGGTTGGGTGCGGCGTCCATCACTGCGGCGTCTACCTGGTTTGTGATGTGGGCGTAGAGGGCGTCCACATCGCCCACGGCGTCGATCAGGCCCGCGTGGTCTGGCGAGTCCGTGTCTTCCCAGATGATTACATCGGCCGCGGCTCGTAGCTTCGTGGCTGCTTCGTCAAACGTGCGTCGGGTAACAAGAACCTTGGGCATTCGGTGTTTTTTTGTCCTTCTGGGATGTTTTAAATCGAGGGTTTGGCGGATGGTTCCTGGTGGTCTACTTAGCGGCTTGCTCTTTTTTCCAGTTCTCGAAATCTTCGTTCATGGCGTCGGAGAACTGGCGGTCGACTTCGCCCGGTGTGTAGGCGCCTTCCGCGATGCGCTGCTGGCCGAACTGGTCCTTCAGGCGAATCTCTTCTGATCGCACGACAACCTCCTCTGCGAGGTGCGCGGGGATGAAGATGACGCCGGAGAATGTACCGAGAACCACGTCTCCGGGCATGCACGTGGCCTCTCCAATGCGGACGGGTCCATTGATGTCGGTCTGTGTGAGATCGGCGATGGCAGTGGGGTCGAATCCTCGAACAAACGTGCCAAAGTCGGGTATGTCCCGTATCCGCTGGGTGTCCCTTATTCCCCCATCGATAACCATTCCGCGATTGCCCTTGGCTTTGATCGCGGCAGCGAGGTTGTCTCCTGCGAACGTGCCGTATCGGACCTTGCCAAACATCTCAATGACCAGTGCGTCGCCTTCTACAAGTTCGTCGATAACCCAGGAGTTCTGGCCGCCGATGCGGCCTTCTTTTTTGCCCAGCTCGTCGATGGCATTGTTGATATCGGGGCGAAGCGGCACGTAACGCGCTGTCACTGCCCTGCCGACGAGTATGTGGTCCGGGTGGAGAATCTTCCAGTCGCCAGCGAACTGGTCGTTGTAGCCGTTGTGGCGGCAGACGCCCCACGCCTCCTCTGTGGTGACCAGCTCCATGCGCTTCAGAATGTCGTCCGACACCAGCGGGCGCCCGTTGGCGTCGCGCTCACCTTCCCACTCGCTGGTTACGTCCTTGATGAAGTCGGGGTGTGTTAGCTGCACTATTTGCTCCGTCGCGGGTTTTGAAGATGGGTTTTCGATTAGGGAATACTGGGCGACCGAGATTCTAGCGCGAAGCAAGGCGCGGTGTAACTCTGAGAGCGTGACTTGCATCTCGTTGGCGAGACTGCGCGAGACCCAGGCTGCCGTGAAACCGAAAGGACAACAGATATGAAGAAAGCCGTTGTTGTTATCGGAGTTGGCGCTGCGCTCTCAATAGTCGCGGCTCTTGTGATCCGAAATGGCGATTCTGTCCATACTGGTTAGTAACCGGTTGTCCCCCGGTTGCTTGTATTGGCTGACGCCAATCGTGAGAACCCGCCACAAGGACAGTGGCGGGTTCTTGTTTTTTTTGGGGTTGGGGCTAGTCGGATGCCGGAAAAGTGCCCTTCGACAGGCTCAGGAGAACCAAACCCGGCGGCTACCAGGAAACAGCACCGATTCCTCTATAGGATCTATTTCCGGCATTTCGGGCGGTGTGAGTTTGAGAGTGGTGTCTATGGGGTTTTAAGGGCCTTGGGCGGCGTTCGAAGCTGGCAAATGCCCTCACGTCGGTTGCGGAGCCGCCCTCCTCAGGGTGACAGTCCTTATAGGCGCGTAATGATGAATGACTATCTCAATGTGATGAGCGAGATCACTGGTCGTTCACCGCGAAAACTGGCGGTACCAGTTGTTGGCTTTCATGTCGCGGTAGACGACTACGCGGTGGCCGTTCTCCAGCAGTAGCGAGTAGTACATGCGCTCGATCTCCTGTTCCGGGCCGCGCCACCACTCGTCGTTCAGCTTCCAGCGATCGTCAACGAACTGGACTGTCTGCATTTTTGATACGCGGGTTGATCGTCTGCGCCTGGGGCCAGGTGGCTGCTTGCGAGCGTTGTTGTTGGTCGCTGGCTTACTGGTGGGGCTATTTGCGGGCAGGGTGATGCGAACTGAGACGGATGTCGGGTTGCCGACATCGTCTGTAAGCACTTCTACTGGCTCCGGTTGGTTCAGGAGCTTAATTGCACCAGAGCGTGTCTCCGCTCCGGAATTCTTGACCATGGTTCCAGTTCTCTGACTTTGTAGATTGGCGGTGCGACGCCCAGCCGGGCCTGTAGCTGGCTGATGGTTTCCTGCATCTGCTGACTGCGGCGAACTTCTGTCCACATTGATCCCTGCTGTCCGGCTTCACCTGTGAGGCCTGAGAGCGTGAGGCGCATGTCTTCCAGCGGGCCGGGAATTTCCAGTGTGTCGAGGCGGGTCTTGATGCCGAAAAGCGCGTGCGAGCGGTCGCCGGCCGGCTCTTTGAAGGCGACGCGCATTGTCCACGGCGGCCGGCGGAGTACGTTTGCCTCCAGTACGGCCTGGCGCGCATACCGTT
Source organism: Dehalococcoidia bacterium UBA1151 (assembly GCA_002311865.1). GTDB lineage: Bacteria > Chloroflexota > Dehalococcoidia > Lucifugimonadales > Lucifugimonadaceae > UBA1151. Next base: position 2,039 of record DBZV01000047.1, on the reverse strand, counting down.
GAGCCAGCTGCGGGCGCGAGTACGATCGCGAGAGCAGGCTCTCGATACCGGTAACGATGGTTGGCATGCTGACGGTTGCATCCGGGAACATCAGGTATTCAGAGACGATCTCTTCCGACCGGCGCGAAACCAGGGGGCGTGAATCGAAGCCATTCGCCAGTTCCCAGACCAGCTTTCCCTCGGCGCCGAACTGCGCCTGAAGAGCGCCTGCCGGAAGCCCTGAGATGTCGCCAAGCTTCTGCAGTCCAAATCCATGCAACCGCTGCACTATTCGGTAGTCGACCGGCAGTATGTCTACCGCCAGCTTGCTCATGAATTTTCCGGGGTCGCCGGTGACTTTTCGGCCGCTGTTGGGGCCGCTCTGCAATGCGGCCACGTAGGAGACCCACTTGTTGTCGCCAACGCCTATCCGCAAATCGTACTGCCGGATGGCGTTGGCCAGAATCTGCACCACGCGGGCATCGTCTCCATAGAGGCCTTCCAGCCCCCAGATGCCTATATACGCCCTGCCCAGGCCATCGTCTTCCACGTCCGGGCAGCGCTCTTCCAGCGCCTTGAGCAGTCGGCCGAATGCGACTTCGTAGTGGGACATATCCGGCTCGATGATCAGTGCGCCTTTGTTGCGGGAAAGCGCTTCTTGCAGTGGCATTCCCGATAGTACGCCTTCGATATCAGGCGACCAGTCGAGGATTGTCCGGCCGGAGCCATTGGATGCGATGTTGATGATCAGCGCTGACTGGCCTTCCAGATCGGGATTGCGGCGCACTTCTGTTTGCCACGGAAAGTGCGGAATCAGCACGCATGCCACCGGCCCTACCCTGCCGCCACGTTTTGCGGCGCTCACAGCAGCGCTCCCTGGACGGGCGAGGTGCCGAATGAGCCGGAGCGCAGGCGCGTTGGGATGCCCAGGTGCTTCATCAACTGTGCTGCGGGTAGGATGCCGGGGCCGTAGTAGTCGTTTGAGACGAATGCGTACGCCTCGAGGTTGTGTTCTCCTTTGGGGTGTTCTCTTTGCGCGAGCGCCAGTGCGGAGGCCCACCGACCTGTTTCGATAGCGAACTCATCCAGGGTCATCTGCGATGGATCTGGCGTGGTGACGCCCGGAATCCGCCTTCCGCCAAGCAGTCTGAGGTATGCGATTCCGCTGATGGCCTCTACGTCACCCGGCTCATTGAGCAGATTGGTTGTGACAAGTCCCACGCCGCGTCGGTGGAGCAAGTTTCGCACGCCAGCTGATCGGAGTGAGGGTCGTCGCACTTCCACGCAGAACTGCATTGAATCGACTGGTAGATCGCGCAGGAACTCGCTGAGCACAGATAGTCCGGGCGCACCGAAGCTGGGCGGCAGTTGGATCAGGATTGGTCCGAGCTTGTCCTCGAACAGCTCGGCAGTTCGCAGGAACTCCTTGAGATCGCGCGGGCCAACCCGGAGTCGGCGCTCGTGGGTGATCCAGCGTGGCATCTTCAGGGCGAAGCGGAAGTCTGGCGGCGTATCGGCAAGCCATCGCTTGACCGTCTCTGGTGCGGGTGGTGCGTAGAAGGTGCTGTTGACCTCTACGCTGTTGAACACGCGTGCGTATAGGCTAAGTCGCTTGTTTGCCTTCAGGCCAGATGGGTAGAGAAGTCCCTGCCAGCCCGGCACCGCCCAGCCCTGTGTGCCGATGCTGATAGCCGAGGGCGTGCCGATGCTAACAGGTGAGGTGGTGGCAGCCGATCGCGCAGGTACGCCCACACTGGCTCTCGTTGTTTCTATTGCTGCCTGTGACATCGCGCGCTTTGCCTTCGAGTCTCTTTGGCGCACGCTTTGCAGTCCCTCTTGTGAGTGGAGTGCGCGTAATCGCCCTTATGGTCCATAATAGAACATGTGTTCTATACGTCAAGGGCCTGGTGGCAGGGGGGAGAGGGAGGTGGAGATGGAGGCAGATACGAGTGCGGCCACTGAACTGTCACCCTGAGGAGCGAAGCATGTGAGGGTTTTTGCCGTCCACGAATAGGAAGTACGGAAGAGACTTGAATGTGATGTCTACGAGGTTTAAAAGG
>DBZV01000071.1:36999-37194 GCA_002311865.1 Dehalococcoidia bacterium UBA1151 | reverse complement strand
CCCCACGCGTGGTGAACGCCCATAGCGTTGTTGGCCGTGATTGGGCCGTCAATGAACGAGAACTTCTTATCGGAATCGTCGTTCCGCTTCAAATACTTCGCCGGAATCTCGTTGGCAATCCACCACTCCATGACGCTCTTCTCGAGTGCCACGAAGTCGACCTTTGCGTCGACTGGATCAAAAACGCCCCGTTTT
>DBZV01000071.1:12689-36831 GCA_002311865.1 Dehalococcoidia bacterium UBA1151 | reverse complement strand
GGGGGGGGGGGGGGGGGTTCTCCTCCGCAGCCGCTCTAACGTGCAGCAGTTCCGGCCGCCCTTACTACGCAAATCGCGCTTCACGGCGGCAGCTCAGGAGTGATGTTCACCTTGCGTTTGCGCGCCCGTTCACAGCTTACCGGGCTCTCTTGGCGCAGATCACAAGGGTACTCGTCTCCATCACAGCCGTTACAAAACAGTCTATCGCGCCTGGTACTAAGAACTCCATACGGCCACTTTTGAGTTGGCTTGAACTGGCGGGAACATTTCCGCGACGAATTCCGTCTTAGTTTGTGAAGCCTTCAAAAACGACGAACCGAAAACACCAGACCCACAAACAAAGACAGAACAATAAACCGCAAACAGATCACCATAACGCTCGCCGGACTCGGCATCATGGCCATCGCAGCGGTTGGCTGCGCATCAAACGCAGTCAGCGCCGACGACGAACTAAATATCGACAACACTCCGGTAATCGGTGCACCAGCGGAGCCGAACACAGACCCCAACGACTCGGTAGAACACCTCAACCCCTCCACGCCAGACGAAACTGGCATCTTCCCAACGGAAGATCCGAACGCGGAACCGAGCGATGTAATCGACTACCCATCCTCGATCCTGGCATCGGCAACGGCGAACTTCCGATACCTGTCGAGCCCGGCAACGGCATCGGCGACGGTGCGTTTCCGCTCCCGGTACATCCGATCGAGTTGCCAAAACCCCATGGAGACCCCACCTACGAACAGTGGCTTGCATCGCAGGCAACAACGTCCCCCGTACAACTTCCACAGATCGGTGAGGACCTCACGCCGCTTCCCGTCAACCCGATCGAGCCACCTCCACCCGTGAACCTGCCGGAGATTGAGGTCGACTCACCGCTGACCCCGGTACAGCTACCGGAAATCGAAGACGACTCAACCGCCATACCAGTTCAGTTGCCAGTGATCGAAGTTGAAGAAGTGCTCATGCCGCTCCTCTGCATGAGCATAATGGCAGTGCAGCTGCCAATCGAATTCCACTTTGGCCAGCATGCAACGCCAACCGGCTTTGACGGCATCAACTCCGCAACCTGCATGTTCCCGGAAGAGATCGAGAAGATCACAGTTGTCTTGACCGGCGTCGATGGTGTCCCCAGCCACGTCGAGTTATGGGGACTGCCCGAAGCGAGCAGCTCAGTCAGCTTCCCACTCCCCGCAGACTGAGTCTCCATGTCCACCCGAGCCTTCCTCGGCGCCGGCGAGTACCATCGCCAAATGACAGCAATCGGCGTCAGCGGCGAGACGTACGACCTCATCGCACAGGCTGGCGCGCTGAACACAGTCACCATCCTGGCTGACTAGTGCCCAACCCACAACCGAAAACACGAGAGGTCGGGCATGATGCCCGGCCTCTTCATTTGCGTCGTGACGATTTTGGGTGCGATTTCCTGTCGCGGGTGTGTGTGCCTGGATCCCGGATATCTCCGCAGAGCCTGCGATTCCGGGATGAGGGGTGGTGCGCCCCGCAGGCCAGATGGAACCGGGGGCGAAGTCTACGCGCCCAGCCCCCGCTGCATCCCTCGGATGAACGCGATCTGGCCAAGATGCTGGCTCTCCTCCACGATGATGTGGCCGAAGATCCATGCGTTGGTGGTGGTGCCGTAGCGAGGGTTTTCGTGGCCTATCTCCATATCGGCATCGGTCATGCCGTCCAGTACACCAAGTGTCCGCGCTCGGACAGCGTCGTAGTAATCAAGCAATGTTGCGATGGGGATATCAGGCAACGCACTGACTTCCTCCATGGTTTTGTTGTTGCCGCCCGCGTACACCTCCCCGGTCACGCCGGTCTTCTCAGCCCAGCCGCCGGTGTCCCAGACGGAGTCCGTGCCGCTAACCCGCGTGAGCCAGTTATCCTCCACTCGTGACATGTGCCAGACGAGCCACGTGATGTGGTTGGACGTCGGGCTCGCCTGGAATCGAAGCTCTTCGGCGCTGAGACCATCGACGGCCTTCTTGAGACCTTGAAGAAACTCGTCCAGACCGTTGAGAACTGCGTCTTTGAAACTCATGACTACTCCTTAAATTGTTCGAGTCGAGACCAGGCAGCCTAAGGGCGCCTCATTTCTCTCATCCATTCTCTGGCCCGCTGATCCTGGCCTTCAAGCCCTCGCTGCATCCCTCGGCTGAAAGCGATCTGACCCATGTGTGCGCTCCTTTCCGTGACGATGATGCTGAACAATTGTGCTCCCGTAACGTCCCAGCGCGGCATGGGGTGATACACCCGATCCATGTCAGGATCTGTCAATTTTTCGAATTCGGCCAACGTCCGCTCACCTCCCGCGGAATGGTAGTCACGTAGTAGGTCTATGGACACTTCCGGCATCGCGGCGACTTGCTCGATTGTCCATCCGGCTCCGGTATCGTCATCATCTTCGCCAAACCTGAGGCTCGACGCCCAATCTCCATCGATCCAGGATGAGCCGAGATCGAGAGCTCGCCCAACAAAAATATCTTCTCCACGCGCCATATGCCAGAGTATCCAGGTGATGTGGTTGGTAGTTGGGATCGCCTGCCAGAGTAGTTCCTCAGGGGTTAGACCGTCCAGCACCTGGCGCATCCCCTCTAAATTTCTGTCAAGCCCAATACGAACCGAGTCTTTGAAGCTCATGATTCCCCCTCAGTTGTTCGTGCCGCGCAGCATACCCCTTATGAATGCGATCTGACCGAGGTGTTGGCTCTCTTCAACGATGATGTGCCCAAATATCGAGGCAATCGATGTCAAACTGCTCTTCGGGTGCGACCACGGCAAACTCATGTCGGCATCTGTCATCTTGTCGAATTCAGCGAAGGTTACAGCTCGCACGTCTGCGTAATAACCGATGAGATTGTCTTTCGAAATCTCAGGCATTCCCGCAACCTGCTCTGCGTCCCAACCCCAACCGTTGCTGCCGCCCAGATCTGCCAATCCCAGCTTCTCAGGCCAGTCGCTGGTGGCCCAGACCTGCTCAGTCTTGCGCGCCTCTGACACCCAGCCGTCCTCGACCCGCGCCATGTGCCAGACCAGCCATGTGATGTGGTTGCTGCCCGGATCTGGCTGCCACCGAAGATCTTCCGGCGTGAGGCCGTCCATGGCTGTGTGCATCTCTCTGAGGTACTCGTCAAACGCGCTGCGGACTACGATTTTGAACGTCATCGTGCGATCTCCAATACGACTCCGGTGTCACGGGTGCATAGGCTGTCGTGAATGTTGGCAAGCGGCAACCCGTGTCTGTCACGTGCCGAGCATGTGCGATGGGTCCCGGACATCTCCGCGAAGCCTACGATTCCGGGATGGCGGACGGGGTGGCGGGGGTTGCTCAATGGTAGCCATCCTGAGCCTGTCGAAGGGCGGCGGCATCCGCGCGCCACATTCCTTCAAGGGCAACCACGCCGCGCTGGTGCCGACACCCCGCCATACGGCGTAACATTGCGCCTCGTCTGAAAACCTGTGTTCACCCCTGACCCGACTCCAAGGAGAAATCGATGCCCAGGATGACCGGTGGTCAAGCCCTGATTCGCTCGCTCGTACGTGAAGGAGTCGAAGTCATCTTCGGCATTCCCGGCGTGCAGATGTACGGCATCATGACCGCACTCCGAGACGAGCCCGGCATTCGAATGATCACCACGCGCTCGGAAATGTCCACCACTCACATGGCGGACGGATACGGGCGCGCCGGCGGACGCGTGGGCGCGGCACTCGTAGTCCCCGGACCCGGCGTCTATAACGCCGCAGGCGGGCTCTCCACTGCCTACTCAGTATCATCGCCGGTCCTCCTCATAGCCGGCCAGACACCGCGCGCCACCATTGGCAGCAACTCTGGTGCGCTCCACGAAGTCAACGACCAGATGGACGCGATCAAACCCGTCACGAAGTGGCAAGGCCGCATGCTGGAGCCCGGCGATGTTACGCATACCGTGCACGAAGCGTTCAGGCAACTGAACAACGGCCGCCCACGCCCGGTTTACATAGACATCCCACCCGAGGCGATGCTCGACTTCGACGAGATCGATCTGCTTGAGTCGGCGCCGCGCGCGAGGCCCACGCCATCAGAGGAGAAGCTGGAAGAGGCTGCGAAAATCATCGCGGGCGCCTCCAATCCCATCATCTACGCTGGTAGTGGAGTTCTCCGCGGCGCTGCCACCGATGAACTGGAAGCCCTGACAGACAAAACCAACATCCCCGTCTTCACGTCACGCGGCGGCAAGGGTTCCATCAGTGACCGCCACCCCCACGTCTTCGGCGGCGTTTCGCGCGCCGTTGGCCGACTTGCAGAAGTCATGGCCGATACCGACGTCATGCTGGTCATCGGCTCCCGCCTCGCCATGGGCAAGCCCAATCCCAACGTGAAGATCATCCAGATTGACGCCGACCCGTACGAGATCGGCCTGCGCAAAGATGCCACGCTCGCGCTCGTTGGCGACGTAAAGTCGACAATCCCAGCACTTGCTGACGCTATCGCAGATGCGGGCATCAATCGGTCATCACCGGTCGATAAAGTTGCGGCGGTCCGAGAAGAGATGGCAGGCCCAAAAGGCCGAACCGAGCCGCAGAACACTCTCCTGAATGACATTCGAGCAGGCTTTCCGGACGCTGGCATCGCAATCTACGGCGTCACCCAGCTTGGCTATATCTCACGCACCTACTGGCCCGTTTACGAGCCGTACACCTTCATCGACTCCGGCTACTCAGAGAACCTTGGCTACGCCTTCCCAACCGCGCTAGGCGCAAAGGTGGCCCAGCCAGACAAGCCAGTCCTCTGCGTCTCCGGTGATGGCGGCTTCGGCTACCACACGCCAGAACTCTCAACGGCCGTGAAGTACGGCATCAACGTGGTGACCGTGCTGTTCAACGACAACTCATACGGCAACGTAGCGCGCGACCTCGATATGGACTTCGGCGGCCAATACGAGGTGGAACTCCACAACGCCGACTACATGGAACTCGCAGCCGCATACGGTGTCGAAGGCATCAAGGTGGATGATCACTCTAAGCTCAAAAACACCGTCGCCGATGCAGTACAACTCGACAAACCCGTACTCATCGAAGTCCCATTCACTCGCATGCCCCGCCCCTGGCCAGCATCATCCCGCCCGGAATGGACCAAGCCCCAGAAGTAAATCGCCGCGTGTGGGCGTCTGCGACAGTTGCGCCCCGCCCCCTGCGCACGCCACATCACAGGTAGGGGCGCATGGCGTGCGCCCGGCCCCTCCCTCGGCATCGCGCAAACACCAAAGGATGCCTGCCGCGCGGCGGGCTAAAAGCAAAGACCCCGATGAATCATCGGGGTCTTCTATCATTCAATGGGCTTCAGCCGTTAGGCCTCAGTGACTACCAGCGGCGTCCGCCACCGCCACCACCACCACCGTAACCGCCTCGACCACCGCCGCCACGGTCTTCTCGAGGCTTGGCTTCGTTGGCGTTGACTTCGCGTCCGTCGAGCATTGTGCCGGTGATCGCCGACATTGCTGTGTTGGCCTCACCACTGTCCGGCATCTCAACGAAACCGAAGCCACGTGAGCGACCAGACTCTCGATCGGTGATCACACGGGCTGAGTCCACTGAACCGTGAACTGCAAACGCCGTACGAAGTGAATCGTCGGTCGTGTCAAAACTGAGGTTTCCTACGTAGATATTCAACTGCATTCTCCTCCGCTTTCGCGGACAAACTAATTCGCATCAACCCGAGCGCAGGCCCAATGGGTGCGCGGGGAGCGTATCCGGGGAGCAAGTGCAGTGATCTTTGCGCGCGGTCACAACTAATAACGTTAAGAGTTGAGGCCGCCGTATTGCCAAATGGGAAATCTATTGTATCAAACACCAAAGTCGTTACGATATCCGCGCTAAGTGCAACGCGCGGAACGCCAGCATCACACACACCGCCCACGCCCCATCCCGTAGCGGCGCATTGCATGTGAATTGGCTTCAGAACCCCGCGTTTCACTCACAACCGCGCGATCTCTACCTGAATGCAGTACCGTGTGCCAATCCGCCCACCGCTTCCGGAAAGGCCTTCACGCAATGGACGACCGTATAAAAAACGCGCTTCAGGGCAGGGATGTCGTGATCGACATCACCACGATCGGACGACGATCAGGCGCGCCAAGGCGAATCGAGATCTGGTTCCACAACATCGACGGCCGGATCATCATCACCGGGAAGCCGGGCCGAAGAAATTGGCTCGCAAACCTCATCGCCAATCCGGAATTCACGATGCACCTGAAAGGCGCCGTTCAGGCAGATCTTCCAGCAACGGCCAGGGTAATCACCGATCCCGAGGAACGCGACGCACTCATGACCGCCAGATTCCGCGGGCGAGATAGCAGTGACGAACCGCCAGCCGAAGGCAGGCCATTTGTCGAAGTCCTTTTCCATGAGGCTGAAACGACCGAATAACCTCTTCATGCGGACGTAACGAGAGATATCAAAGGCGTGGGCGCGTCCGAGAAGGGAATTTATGCCGGATACACAAGCCGTACCGACGTTAGGAATTGGACTAACCTCACCGTCGCCCGAGCTGCCTCAGATCTGCGGCAATGCTGGCTGCGGGGTGGTCTTGATTGACATGGAGCATGGACCCATATCAATCGAACCCGCCTATCGCATGGTTACTGCGCTGAGGCATACGCCCGCCGAAGCCTGGATTCGGGTAACAGGGAATGATCCAAATCTGATCAAACTGGCTCTCGGTGCTGGAGCGGAGAACGTAGTGGTGCCGATGGTGACCACCAGAGCGGAGGCGCAGGCTGCCGTATCCGCGGCAAAATACCCACCATTTGGAACCCGCGGATTCGGCCCATTCCGCACTCAATACCAACGCGACAAAGGCATGTTCGAATACGCGGCTACTGCCAACGAAGATACGAAGATCACCTTTCTGATCGAACACCCAACGGCAATCGAGAATCTGGACGAAATTCTTTCCGTGAAGGGACTAGACGGCGCGCTCGCGGTACCGCTGGACCTTGCTGTAAATATGGGGCACATGGACAATCCTGCACATGAGGAAGTGGTCGCTGCTCTCCAAATCGCAGAGAAAAAGATTGCGGAAAAAGGGTTTCGCAACGGTAGGTCTGCGATAACTCCTGAACAGGGTCAGGCCGCGCTGAGAGACGGAATCGATTTCCTGTTCCTGGGGTTCGACGTGATGTTCGTCCCGGCTGCAGTGCAGTTGTACCTCAAGGCGCTCAAGGCGTGATCTAGAACTACTCCATCCCTTCCCGTCCTCAGTGCCAGCTTTGGTGCGCCATCCCGGAATTGCAAGCTTAGCGGAGATATCCGGAACCCATCCGATAGTGGCTCATGGCGTGCGCCCAGGTTTTGCGTGCCGATAAGAATGTCCTCCAGGAAAGCGCACGTCATGCGCCGCTACGGATAGAATCGCCCGGCAATACAACAGCACCTGTGCCCAGGGAGAATTTCTGAATGCCACGCATGACCGGCGGAGAAGCCATCGTCCGATCACTGGTTCGAGCGGGCGTTGAAATCATATTTGGCCTCCCGGGCGTGCAGATGTACGGACTAACCGTGGCAATTCGCGATGAACCCGGAATCCGCATGATCACTCCTCGGTCCGAGTTCGCGCTGACATATTTGGCCGACGGCTACGCCCGCACGGGCAACCGCATCGCCCCCGTGATGGTGGTTCCCGGACCCGGCGTCTACAACGCGGCCGGCGGGCTAGCGACCGCCTTCGCAACCAACTCACCGGTGATGCTGATAGCCGGTCAGACTCCCCGAGACACGATTGGTGGCAACACCGGCGCCCTCCACGAAGTGAACGATCAGATGGACATAATCAAGCCGATCACCAAGTGGCAAGGTCGCATGCTTGAAATCAGCGATGTGCCTGGGATCATGACCGAGGCAGTCCGCCAACTGCGCTCAGGACGATCGCGCCCGGTCTATGTGGACGTGCCGCCCGAGGTGATGCTGGGGCTGGATGAGGTAGAGCTTCTGGAGGCGCCGCCACAGGAGCGACTCACCCCGGCCGATGCTGAGATTGAAGCTGCAGCAAAAGCAGTGGCAGATGCCGACAACCCGATTATCTACGCCGGCAGCGGCGTGCATCTGTCGCAGGCCTACGATGCTGTGCGTGAAATTTCGGACGACTTCAACATCCCTGTGCGCACCACCGCCGCGGGCAAAGGCATTATTCCCGATGATCACCCCCTGCACCTGACCACCGCGGGTATGGCCATGCTTACAAAAGGCGGGCTCCCGGACCCTGACCTGGTACTTGCTGTTGGCACCCGGAACGCGCTGGGAATGTTCAGCGAGTCCACATCGATAATCCAGATTGACGTGGACGCCGATGAGATTGGACGCTTCCACAAGAACACAACGCCACTTGTTGGCGATGCTCGCGAGACTCTGCTCAAATTGCACGCAGCGCTCGGAGAGACAGACGCGTCAAGCCGCCCATCCCCCGCAGATGCCGTTGCAAACGTCAGGGAGTTCCTGGCACGCCCGGAACATCTGACAGAGCCGCAGGAGAGCTTCAATAATGCCGTCAGGGCCGGTATCCCAAAAGATGGGATCGCCATCTACGGCATGACGCAACTGGGCTACTACGGCCGCACGAACTACAAGACGTATATGCCCCGGACCTACATCGACTCTGGCTATTCCGGAAACCTGGGTTTCGCCTATCCAACGGCCCTCGGCGCCAAACTGGCAAAGCCCGATGTGCCGGTGATTTGTGTCACCGGTGATGGCGGCTTCGGCTACCAGTCGCCTGAGATGGCGACGGCGATGAAGTACGGCATCAACGTGGTGACGGTCATCTTCAACGACAATGCTTATGGCAACGTGACGCGCGATCTGGACATGGAATTTGGCGGCCAGTACGAATCGGAGCTGACGAATCCTGATTACGTCCGTCTGGCAAAGGCATACGGTCTGGAGTCCGCGCTGGTGAAAGACCCCGCCGACCTGGAAAACACAATCAAAGACATGATCTACCGCGATGCTCCGGCACTGATCGAAGTCCCCGTAGAACGCATGCCCCGGCCCGGCGGCATGACCACTCGCCCAGCCTGGGCCACACCGCGGGTTTAGGCTTGCGTAATACGAAGGCTTGATCGATAATGTTTTGGTATGACAACTGTAACTGTTTCACCCAAATACCAGATCGTTATCCCTAAAGAGATTCGCGAGCGTATGGGCATCAAGCCCGGCCAGAAATTACGCGCGCTGTCCTACGGCAACAGGCTTGAATTCGTGCCGGAAATAAGCATCGCCGAAGCGCGCGGGATACTCAAAGGCAAGGGCGTATCGTCGGTGGTCCCTAGAGATGACGATCGATATTGATCATCGTCGATTCATCGGGATGGCTTGAGTATTTCATCGAAGGCCCAAATGCTGGCGTATTCGAGCCCGTCGTTTCGGATCCGGAATCCCTGATAGTCCCAACGATCACTATCTATGAAGTTTTCAAACAGATCGCGCGCCGGACGAACGACGCCGAGGCGATAACGCTGACCTCCTTGATGCTAAAAGGAAAAATTGCTGATCTGGATACTGCAACTTCCGTTGATGCAGCGCGAATTTCAGTTGAGAATCATCTTGGAATGGCCGACAGCATCATTCTTGCGACTGCGAAACTTTACCGGGCAATTCTCTGGACCCAGGATTCCGACTTCATAGGCATTCAGGGTGTCGAATACGTAGCTGCCAGAAACTAGTCTTGCGATGCGAGCGTTGGCGGGATGTCACGTATCATCCCGGCCATGACTAACACTCACTCCGCGAAATCCGCCGCCTCAGCCGCGATCGCCGCTCGCGCTGATGGGCTGATCGGCCTATCGAAGGACATCTGGGCGCATCCCGAACCCGGCTTCCGCGAGCATCGCACAGCCAGAGTTGCCGCTGGCTACATGCGAGAGATTGATCTCGACCCGCGCGAGAACATCGCCATCACGGGCGTCATCGCACGCATCGAGACTGGTCGCCCGGGCCCGCACGTGGCGATCATGGGCGAGCTCGATTCGCTGATCGTCCCGGAGCACACGGAAGCCGACCCAGAGACTGGCGCCGCTCATGTCTGCGGCCACAATATCCAGATTGGCAATATGCTCGCCGCCGCGGTCGGACTATCCCGACCGGAGGTCCTCGCAACGTTGAGTGGCTCCATCTCATTTATGGCGGTGCCTGCGGAGGAGTACATAGAGATCGAGTTCCGAGAGGGGCTACGCGCCTCCGGTGCTCTGGAGTTTCTGGCCGGAAAGCAGGAGTTCCTTCGGCTCGGAGAGCTCGATGATGTGGATCTAGCACTTCTCACGCATGCCGACGCCTCTGACGTGAACGCTCTCAGAGCCGGAGTGAGCCACAACGGCATGATCGCAAAGAGCGTGCGATTCATCGGCCGGTCAGCCCACGCCGGTGGCGCTCCACATCTGGGGATCAATGCCCTGAACGCCGCAAACCTAGCCATGCAGGGCATCCACGCCCAGCGAGAGACGTTCCAGGATAACGACCACATTCGCATCCATCCGATCCTCACCCGTGGCGGCGCGGCAGTATCATCCGTCCCAGCAAACGTGACCATGGAGATGTTTGTGCGGGCCGCCAACATCAATGCAATGAAGGACGCTGCCGCCAAGGTTGATCGCGCGCTGAAGGCCGGTGCAATGGCGGTGGGGGCCACGGTTGAGATCAGCAACTCGCCCGGCTACATGCCATCAAAGTTCCACAACGGGCTGATGGAGTTGTATGACGAAGGGGTGAAAGAGTTGATCGGCGAATCCGGAGTTGGGCGTATGCCGCACCGAACTTCTTCGACCGATATGGGCGACGTATCTCAGATCATGCCGGCAATGCAGTCGTACGCCGGCGGCGCCAGGGGCCGAACGCACAGCGATGACTTTGACATCACCGACTGGCACCTCGATGTCATAGTGGCTGGCAAAGCGCTCGCATACTCAGCCATCGAACTCCTATCGAATAACGGCGTTCGAGGGCGTGAGATCGTTGGTGGGTTCGAAGCTCCCTTGACGATTCCCGATTACCTCGCGACCCTCCGAGAGTTCCAGGGGACAGAATCCTGGAGTGGCGAACAATTGGACGATTTCGCCACCAGCCAGCCGTTCTAATACTTATCGAGAACTTGACACACGTTCGAATATCACCATGATGGTGCAGGCCAGTAAACCGAATTTATCGCACGGTTCCTGGAGGATTTTTTTGTCAGACGCAAACAAGGCAGTAGTTCGCGAGTACTACCGGGCGCTCGATGACCACAATACTGAAGCACTAATGGCCGTGCTCCATGACGACCTGAGCTGGAACATGGTTGGCGTAGGAGAAATCACCACAGAATCGATCCTCCCTGTCGTGCAAGGTTTCGGTACTGCCTTCCCAGACATGAAGCACACGCTCGACGAACAGACTTCTGAAGGCAACACCTTCACCACGCCGCTAACCTTCACCGGTACCCACAAGGGCGACCTTATGGGAATCCCCGCCCGTGGCAAATCAGTTGAAATTCGCGGTATCAATGTTCACCAAATTGCGGATGGCAAGATCATCGGTGGCGAGACGATTCTCGTTATGATGGGCCTTATGCAGCAGATCGGCGCCGCTCCCAGCCCTGGCGGCTAGTAGGGGAAAGAGAGCCGCTTCTAACCGATACACTCTCGCCAACAAAAGGGGGAGTTTGGATGGGTTTGAGGCAGCGTCTCTTATATCTTCAGGCAGAGTCGGTAAGCGTCCGATCGCAGGTCATTGCGATGGCGCTTCATGAACCTGTCCCCGATTCCGTCACGCAGATCGAGCCGAAGGGCATCGATTTCCCGTATGCGTCGGTGCATGAGGCAGTGATTGATGGCTGGCGCGTCGTCAGCTTCCCAAGCCCCAAAGAGTCGGCGATCACCGATGATGAGCTGACGATACTGGGCTACGAGTTCATCCTGGAGAAGCTGGAGCAGTTCGATGACTAGTGCAACTACAACCGCCACGACCCAAGAACGCGTACTCCTCAACGATGAGCAATTGGTCGAGTTCATCATCAATGGCTACATCATTGTGGAGACAGATTTTGGTGACGAGTTCAATCGCGGCATATTCGATCAACTTGAAGCGCTGCCAGAAAACCCCGGCGACGGCATCCTTGAGGCGATTCCGGCGCTTGGCGATGTCTACTCGCACCCGAAAGTAGCGGGTGCGCTCGCCAGCGTTCTTGGCCCTGACTACTACATGTATCAACACCGGCACTGCCATCGAAACATGCCGGGTACACCCAGCCAGATGTGGCACTTGGATGGTGGCGCAGGTACTATGGAGCGGAACCCAGAGCACGTTCGCTCTGTACTGGCAATGTACTACCCTCAGGATGTGGCCGCGAACATGGGGCCAACTGCCCTGATCCCTGGCACGCACCTCTTCCCATCATCGGCCGATCGAATAGCCTCGTACGGCAATTTCAAGGACCAGATTATCGCCACCGTGAAAGCTGGCTCGGTGCTTATCACTCACTATGACGTGTGGCACGCCGGTACTGCCAACACTTCAGACAATGTGCGCTACATGATCAAGTTCCTCTTCAACCGTCTCTCTGACACCACGAAACCAAGCTGGGACTACAAACCTGAAGCAGCAGCAGCACTCGGCAACAAAATAAGCACTGCGAGCGGCGCTCCCGTAACCAGGGCTCTCGCCGGTCTTGAGAAGAATCGGCGCATCAGGATGTGGAACAACCTTGCCGGCGGAATCAGCTTCCCGACAGAGTACTGGGACCGGTGGAAAGGCCCCTGGCCGGCCTAGAGGGTGGACGGGGTGGTGCCATTTCAGCAAGGATTCGGCGCACCTGACGAAACACGTGATATATGAGTCTACAGGTGAATGAATTCTGCACCAAAGGGGAAGTACCCATAGGCAATTGGTCAAAGTATCGCGCATGGAGTAGCTGTTCCCTCCGCGGCTAATTGGTGCTTGCCTAATAGCGCGATTCATGAGCTTTCCTCAACACTAATGTTGTGAGAAAGAGATTGCCTGGTAACCGCATCATAGTGACATTGCTCACTACGCTTGGAGTAGTGATGGCCGCAGCCGCGCTATTTATCTCGATAATTGCCGCAGAAGATCACTCAAGTCACCCGGTGAACTCAGCTGTGGTCGCGGAGATCCCCGCATCCACCGACTTCATCACAAATTCAACCGCACCCCCAATCGATAGCCCCATCGTTGAGGCATCGATTTCCGAGAGCCTGGCCGGTGATGGCGTCGCGCCTATCCCCGTGATGTCCGAACCTACATCGCCCGTTGCCAACGTCTCATACAGCCGTTTAACCCCCAACACCTCGCCTGATGCGCGCCTGAGATCACGCAATCTGTGCGTCCACTGGCAGATATACAAGTGGGCGGACATGAGTCCGAATCCTGTTCGAATTGGCGAGTACTACGAAGAGTGTGATTTCATCCCCGAGGAAGATGCTGAAGCAGTTCCGTACTCGCTGATCAACCAGGAAAACAAGCTGCTCAGAGATCAGTTGTCGTTCATCGTCGGGCGCCTTGAGTGGGAAGACTATCTGCAACTCTCAAGTGAGTACTCCCAACTCCACTGAGGCAGTGTTGCTGGTCGATACGTGGTGGTACTTGTCCGTACACTGTCCGCATCCGATGCTGTCAGGAGCGGGCGTTGATGTTGAGAATTCCCGAGTGGGTGACTTATCCCGGCGAAAGTTGGGAGTCAATCGCGCCTGATGAAGCTGGCATTGACGTAGACGAGTGGCTGAAGTTCCTTTCTGACGCTGATGTCCAGGGCGCCAACTGGGAGGGTGAGCGGCACTCGGGAACCGACGATTGGGGCGCAGTGCTGGCAGTTGGCGGTCGGGTGCTGCACACATGGGGCAACCCCGATTACAAGTTCCAGACAGCGTCTGTTGGCAAGGCGTTAACATGGGCGATCTTTGGATTGGCGGTCGATGCAGGGCTTGTGGCCGCGGATGATCTGGTCAATGAAACATGGACTGGCGAGGGGCTTCTTTCTCACCCCCACAAGTACCTGACTCGGGGACATCATCGGGCGTTGAAGTGGAAGCATCTGCTGGGCTCCAGGACCAGCTACGGCCACGATGGTGGCTTCCCTGTGACCAACGGCTTCTACTGGGCGAGGGCGTCCACCGGACAGATGAAAGAGCAGGCATCGAATCCCGTGCCGGGGTGGGCGCACTGGACCGGCGACGCGTTTTACGACAACTACTCCCACACGAAACCGGGGACACAGCGCATCTACTCCAGCGGCGGTATCTGGCGACTTTCACAGCTGCTAACGGTGCTGTGGGACGATGACATCAAGAACGTTATCGACGATCGATTGCTATCGAAGATTGGCGTCCGGTCAGATTCGTGGGACTGGCTGCCCGGTCGAGAGATCCACGAGACATACGACTTCTACACCGAAATGCCTGGGTACGGAAGGTTCGTTGATCCGCCCTATGAAATCGCCGGCCACGTTGTCCGGGGCGGAGGTGGGTGGGTAGTGATGAGCGCATCGAACCTGGCGCGGTTCGCCCACTTGATCGCGACCCAGGGAGTGTGGAACGGCGAGCGGATCATGAGCCCCGAATGGCTACGCAGCCACGGTGGCGGCAACAAAAGCCTCACCAGCGGCGAGTCTGAGCACTTCACGGCCCTGGGCAAGGTAACTACCGAGGGAATCGATCACCCGCTGCCGGAGGAGTTGTTCGGGCACTAACGATATTAGCTATCTATCCATCTATCAGGCGTAAGGCTCTCCGAACCGTTCGCGGTGGGCCACCTCTGACAGTGGCTTCCTGTTCTTCCGTCCCTTTGCGCCGACGGTTACCCGCTGACGGTAACCAAATGGCAGTACCGTGATCAGTTGGAACTCTGCCGGAATACCGAGCAATGCCTTGATCTCCGCGTTCTGTGTTTCATCTCTCAGCCCCACGAAGCAAGTGCCAAGGCCTTCCGACCATGCCATCAGCTCCATCTGCTGGATAGCCCTTCCCGCATCCAGATCCGGCCGATCGGCACCGTCCATTGCCACGGCCACGGCGGCAGGCGCATTCCCCACGAAGCGCCCACTCGATGCGATTGCGCCAATCTGGCTCAACGTCGCAGAGTCCGTGACGACGACGAAGTGCCAGGGCTGAAGGTTGCGTGAACTTGGTGCCAATCTGGCAGCCTCTACGATTCGATCCAGCACTTCATCAGGAACCGCGTCTGGCAGGAACTCTCGGACCGTCAATCGAGTTCTGATCGCCTCAAATACATCCATAACAAGCTCCCGGTGAAATTGGATTCGGAGCTACCCTAACTCAAGAGGCGCTTTGGACTACTGGCACCCGCTTCATGGACATGGGGCTCAGCCGGTCAGGTGATCGCTCGAAAGTTTCTTGATGTGATGTAGAGATAGACCGGAAACACGCCCACACCCAGTGCCCCGATGACGCCTGAGGTTTCATTGCTGAACACCTCCGCAATAATTCCGCCCGCCATCCAACCCAGTGGAAATAGTTGCATGGTGATGGAGAACATCGCAATGATCCTGCTCCGCATGTGATCTGGAGCACGGACTTGGACAACGGTCATGATGGTTGCGACGTACACCGGCCCGGCTGCGCCCATGAGCACCATCGTGGCTATGCTGAGGGGGAATGAGCGTGAGTAGACAAAAATGACCATGCCAATCGCAAACATAACAGTCGCGATCACCATCACCAACGCCTTCTTTTTCACGTTGCCAGCAAACGCCAGTGCAAGCGAGCCGATGATGGCGCCAACACCAAATCCAGACATTAATATGCCAAATCCGGCCCCGCCGACTTCCAGGACATCGCGGGCATAGACGGGAATCAGAGGCATCACGAAACCGGCAAAGAGGGCCAGTATGTTCAGCACAAATAGGTATCGAAATACTGAGTCCCCCCTGACGAAACGCATCCCTTCGGCGATTTCTTGAAGCGCTGATTTGGAACCAGACGGATTGGAAATGGTCTTGTTCCGGATCAAGAACGTGAAGATGAAGGCGAACACATACAGCACGCCAACAATCACGTACACACTGGCAACTCCCGAAAAACCGAGCAGAACTCCCCCGATGGCCGGTCCGAGCATTGTGCCGACACTGCTCAAGGTTTGGCTGAATAAATTCGCGCTCATGAGTCGCTCACGGCCAACGATCTCGATGAGGATGCTCGCGCCGGCGGGCATTCCGAACGCGACGATGCTTCCCTGGATCAACGCAAACACTAGAAGATGCCAGGCCTCGATCAGCTCCGCGGCAACCAGGTACCCAACGGCGAATGCAAGGACCGCGAGAAGGAGGCGAACAATCGCAAGAATCGTTTTCTTCGGATAGCGTTCTGCGAGGACGCCCCCATAGAGCGTCAGCGCAATCACGCCGATAGCGGGAAGGCCGTTAACGAGGCCCACCCAGGCTTGCGAGTCGGTGAGTTCAAGCGTGAGCCACGACTGCGCCATACTTCGCATCTCAAAGCCAAAATGAGAATTCCGACCGAAAGAAAGATATATCGAAAATCCCGAATCTTGAGGAGGCCAGCGAGTGCTTTACGACCAGATTCTTTTGCCTGTTCGGAATTCGGCTCCGCGCCCTCCGGGGTAGTCATCTCGACAGTCGAAGTACCCTCAGGCGTTCTCGTGTACCCATTTCTGGACCGCCTGCAGCATGAACATCACGGCGGTGGCACCGGGATCCTGGACGCCAATGGAGCGCTCGCCAACCCAGCTGGCGCGTGAGACCTTAGACTTCATGTCGATGGTGGCCTTGGTGGCAACTTCACATGCCTCAACGGCAGCATCTGTGCATTCAACCAGCGATTTCCCTCCCGCATGAGCCTCCTCGAACGCGTTAATGGCTGGGTCAAGAGCGTCGAGAAGCGTCTTGTCGCCCAGACTCGCCTTACCACGATCCATCAGGCCCTGCATTGCCGCCCGGCCAATGGGGACAACGTCATCGATACCAGCCGCATCATTGCCTTTGACCGCCATTCCACCCCGCATCATCGCAGTGGCGAACAAAACACCAAACGTGGATGCTGCCGCGCGGTTAAATGCCATTCCTGAACGGGCAAGCTGATCGGAAACGGGTTTTCCTTCCAGTTCAGCCAACCCCTGTACGACCGACTCCATGCCGCGCGTAACCGTGATTCCCAGATCGCCATCGCCAATTAGCGCGTCTAACTCGCGCAGGGTGTCTGCCTGAGGCACAACGTCATCAGAAATAATTTTGAAAATACCCAGAATTTCGTCTGCCATGATTTCCTTCGTTACTAGTTCCCCTGGCTAGCAAGTGGACAAACTAGCCCAAGGACAAAAAGGTATATTTACTTCATGCAAATTCGTGATCTGCTCAATCGAATCGGAATCGACAAAGAGTCAACCGTTGCCCTGGCTTACGGCCTGGGTGCGATCCTGGCCGGACTGCTTGGGGCCTGGGTTGGTGGCGGTCCGGGCCTGATAATTTTCTTGATCGTCTTCGTCCCAATCGTGTTTATCGCCCTCAGGAACGCCGCCGAGAAACCAGCCCGCCGCCGACGCTAGCTTGCCGGGCCTCCCACCTGCTGGAGCAAGAACGGCGAATATGCCGGTGCGTCCAGCAATTTCGTTGTTTCGTCATCCAGCTTGCACAGGCTGATAGACGCGCCTGACATCTCCATACTTGTGGCGTACTCACCAACGAACGCCCGGTGAATGTTGATACCGCGGTCCGACATGATCTGAGATACCTTGCCATAAAGGATGTACAGCTCTTCCGGCGCGGTCGCGCCCAGGCTGTTCACTAGAACCGCAGCCGAATCGCCAGATGAGAACGGCAGATCCGGCAGGATCCGATCCAACATCTGACCGGCGATCTCATCCGCGGTGAGCAGCGGCCCCTTTTCAACGCCGGGCTCACCGTGAATCCCCATCCCCATCTCCATCTCGCCTTCGGGTATTTCGAACCCCGGTACTCCGACAGCTGGGATGGTTGTGCCCGATAGTGCTACGCCCATACTGCGGGTGTTGAATATCGCGGTCTCAGCAATGGTGTGTACGCCATCCAGGTTTCGACCCTCTTCGGCAGCCGCGCCTGCAATCTTGAAACCGAAGAATATTCCCGCGACGCCACGTCGACGCGCCATCTCTTCGTTAGGCGCAGATGTGACATCGTCTCGGCCAAGTGTTGTCTTGACGGTGATGCCTTCCATTTCGGCCATTTCAGACGCCATATCGAAGTTCATCGTGTCGCCAGAGTAGTTTCCGTACAGGTAGAGGACCCCAGCGCCGCTATCGATGGCCTTGGTGACCTCAAGCATGTCTTCAGCAGAGGGTGAGGAGAAAACATTGCCGATGCAGGCGCCAGTCGCCAGACCCGGGCCAACGTAGCCCATGAACAGCGGTAAGTGACCGGAGCCGCCGCCTGTCGCGATTCCTACCTTGCCCGTGAGTGGAGCATCGGTGCGAATAAGGCCACGCTTGGAGCCCTCAATCCGCTTCATGTGGTTTGGGAATGCTGCCAGGATCCCGTCCATCGTCTGGTCTTCTACCAGTGACGGGTCGTTGATAATTTTGCGCATGGGCATGGAAGTACCTGCCTCCGTAGGGTGAATATTCTCTAAATACCGGGCCTGGCGACTTTACGTGTGCGCGCCCGCGCCGTCAATTTGCGAAACTTATCCCGGACCCACCTCATGCAACAGAGACGATGAAGACGAGTGCGACCATCAGCAATACCACCCCGGCAACGACCACAATTGTGAATCGAGTGCTCCGAGCTCACTGAGGGTTGTTTCCTCTCATGATGACCACAAGCGAAACCAGGACCATCGATACCCATACAGCCGGGACATCATTGAAGATGGTCATGACGAAGATGGCAACCAGGATTATGGCGGCTACGCGTAGCCCGTAGAACCGTCTAATTTCACCTAGCCTCGCACGTGCTGCAATTCTGTTCGCACCACAGACACTCAGGCGTTGAGCGTCGCACCTTCGATATTTGAGTAGCCCCGAAGGAACGCCGCTGCGCTCATTTTCGACTTTCCTTCAACCTGGAGTTTCCGTACCTCCAGTTGTCCTGAACCGGTACCAATGAAGATGGCATCCGCCGCACGTCGCACTTCACCCGGTGAAAGTGGAGCCTCTGGCCCAATCAAGGCCGACAGGATCTTAAGATTCTGACCCCTCCACGTGGTAAATGTACCCGGCCATGGGTCAAAGGCCCGCACCTGCCGATGAATCTCAATCGCGGTCATGCTCCAATCGATGCGCCCGTCTTCGCGCTTCAACAGTCGCGAGGTAGTCGCCCGGCTATTGTCCTGCGGCGCAGGTGTTATCTCTCCTTTGGCGTAAGCGTCAAGTGTGGGAGGCAGCAACACAGAGCCGATCTTGAATAACCGCTCGGTGAGGGTCGTGTGGGTGTCCCGCCCGGTCACTGGCACTGGGTCAGACTGCGAGAGGATCGGTCCGGTGTCCATGCCGGAGTCCAGGAGCATCACCGTTACCCCCGTCCAGTCGTCACCCTCGAGAATGGCGGTTGCGACAGGGCTTGGACCTCGGTGCTTCGGAATCAGAGAGGGATGCAGGTTTAGCACGCCAAGCCGAGGCAGAGCGAGAACAGCATCTGGCAGGAACTTGCCATAGGCGGCCACCACGTAGGCGTCGGCCTCCAAGGCGGCCAGATCTTTCACCGTGCCTGCTTTGCGGAGTTGATCTGGCTTCCACACCGCCATTCCAGCCTCCGAGGCGTATGCGCCAACCGGTGTTGGCAGAGGCATCTTGGATCGCCCACGTCGCCGGTCTGGTTGTGTGATCACCGCGCAGATCTCATGCCCCGCCGCCGTCAAAGCTTCCAGCGATGGAACCGCGAATTCCGGAGAGCCGAAGTAAACAATTTTCACCATGCCATTACCTCTATCAAGTCGCGCGATTGCACGCCGGCTGTCGCGCGGCGTGAGTTTTCTGGGAAACAGCTGTCTTTTTTTGGACAGCGGATTTCGTCGCTCAGATAGGGACGGCGGAAAACGGGCCGAAATTGGCCCAAGTTTTCCACAGTTTCTCCCCGAAATTGAACCCGCGAGGGGTTGCTTCCTACAGAGTACTTCGTGGTACGTTTCCTGTGGACAAAAGACCGCAGTGGCTGTCACCGGTAGTCGAGCCCGGCACCATAGCGTCTGTCAAACTCTGTTTATTGATTTTTCTCAAAAATCTCCCCCCGTCCTCAACCCTCTGTGCCTTTTTTAGGAGGATTCCGCTGACTCAATTACACCCACAACAGCTCTGGAATGCGGCCCTTGGATTCTTGCAAGTAGAGATCCCCCGGCCGAACTTTGAAACATGGTTGAAAGACACTACCGCCGTTGGTTTCCATGGTGACACCCTGGTAGTGGGCACAAAAAGCGCCTTCGCCGCGGAGATGCTTGAAAGGAGACTTTCTTCAACCATTTCGAGGGCTGTAGAGCGGGTGGCTAACAGGCCCACTGAAGTTAGCTTTGAGGTCTTGAACGGAAATCCTTCTGCTCAATCCACATCATCCACCCTCCCGCGAGGTGGCACAATCGGTGGATACTCTGACGACTCCTGGATTCGACTCAATCCTAAGTTTACTTTTAAGAATTTTGTCACGGGGCCTTCAAACGAACTGGCCCATGCTGCTGCCGAGGCAGTAGCTGAACGTCCAGGTCAGACTTATAACCCGTTATACATCTGGTCTGACACAGGTCTTGGAAAGACACACCTGGTGCAGGCGATTGCCCACCAGCTGATGGAACGAGGCCTTAACGTCATTTACGTGAGCAGCGAACGATTCACAAATGAATACATTCGCGCAATCCGGGAAGGCCAGACTGAGCGGTTCAGGGAACGATATCGGGCGGCAGACGCTCTCCTGATCGATGACATTCAGTTCATTGCAGGAAAAGAGCAGACGCAGGAAGGCTTCTTTCATACGTTCAATGAACTGCACATGCACGGACGGCAGGTTGTGGTCACCGGCGATGAGCCGGCCCGCAAATCGCTGCTGGAGGAGCGCATCCAGTCTCGGCTGGAAGGCGGTCTGGTCGTCGATATCACTGCGCCTGACTATGAGACCCGCGTCGCGATTCTCCGCAACAAGGCTGACGCTCTTGGCGTCACGTTGAGTCAAGATGTTCTGGACCTCCTTGCACGTAAGCAGCTGTCAAACGTCAGGGAGCTAGAAGGAGCGCTGAACAAGATCGTTGCGTACGCCCACCTGACCAGAGCGCCCCTGACCGTCGATACGGTGAGCACAATGCTCGCCGACATGTTTGCAGCGGGACGGCAGCAGCCAGCGAAACCTGACATGGTTATGGAGGTGGTATCGGAGCACTTTGGAGTTGAGATAGACGTCCTCTGCGGACGACGACGAGATAAGCACACAGCCCTGGCACGCAGGGTGGCCATGTACCTGTTGCGTGAGGAGAGCCGACTGTCTTCAACACGCATCGGTAACACGCTTGGCGGCAAGGACCACTCCACAGTTCTCTATGCCCAGAAGCGCCTGGAATCGCAAATGGAGCAGGATCCGCTCTTGCGGCAGGATGTGGTGCATGTGCGCCAGATCATTGCAGCACGAAAGTCCAGCTAAACAATCCACGATCGTAACGAAGAAGGGTGCGGCCAATGTGCTGCACCCTTCTTCGTTAATCTATGGTCTAACGAGCGCGGCTCAACTCATCCCAAAGTGCTCGGCATGCAATGCTGGCACGGTGTCTCAAAATAGGCGTAGCCTGTGCATAAGCAGTGCGTTTTCTGTGGAGAAGGTTGTTAGCGCATACTGCGGCCTGTTGATAGCGCAATTACCCGCAAAGTTATCCAGCCCTTCCCCCCAGTGACTCCCTGGATGCGCTAATTCATCAACCAACTACTAGTGATTATTCCACTGACAATCCGGTCTACCCGATACTTGAATATGGCGGATATCCACACTCTCCACGCGCTTACTGTTATTGATATAAGAACTATTCTTATCTATCTGAAAATGATTTTAAATTCACAATGATTGATCGCTCTTATATCCATGTGACAGCCGGAAAGGGCGGTAGAGGCGCCATCGCATTCAGGCGAGAGAAGTTCGTGCCCCGCGGCGGACCGTCGGGCGGCGATGGTGGCAACGGTGGCTCGGTCATCGTCAGGGCAGACGAAGGCCTCAACACACTTAATTCTCTGCGGTTCAAGCGAATCTTCAAGGCAGACTCAGGACAGCTAGGTGGTGGCTCGAACAAATCAGGTCGTGACGGAGCGGATATATTCATCGAGGTTCCGCCGGGGACGCAAATATTCGAAATGTTGAATGATGAGGACGGCTCGCAATTCCTTGGTGATCTCACAGATCACGGGCAGGAACTTGTAGTCGCCTCCGGGGGAATCGGCGGACGAGGTAACGCCAGATTCGTGACTTCAGTGAAACGGGAACCGCTGCTGGCTGAGGATGGGGAGGAGGGTGAGGCGCGCAAACTGCGACTTGACCTGAAGCTGATTGCTGACATTGGAATAGTGGGCCTTCCAAACGCCGGTAAGTCCAGCCTCATCACAGCTCTAAGCAACGCCCGACCGAAGATAGCCGACTATCCGTTCACGACCCTTGAACCCAATTTAGGGGTTGTGGAGCATCGTCTCAAGACTCTGGTTGCGGTGGATGTTCCGGGTTTGATCGAAGGAGCGCATGAAGGCCTGGGCCTGGGGCACGAGTTCTTGCGCCACCTTGAACGAACAAGGCTCCTAGTACATGTGATCGATGGCAGTGAAGGCGAACCCGGAAAACGGTTCTCGCTGATCAATAGTGAACTCAGCCAGTACGGCACAGACCTTTCCGGGAAGCCTCAGATTATCGTGGTGAACAAGGTGGATGTTCCTGAAGTGGAGCTGCTGGAGGATGAAATCGCGACTGAGTTGCGAGACACTCCCGGGGTTGCAGGTGAGATCCTGTTCATATCGGCGGTCGCGTTGAGTGGGCTGGATACGTTGAAGGACAGGATGTTCGGAGAGCTTGACCGGCTTCCAGCTGTGAAGATCACATACGACGAAGAAGAGGAGCGGTCAGACGGCGTGCGAGTGCTGCGCCCATTGGATAAGAAACCGGAAATGGTTCCCGCGATCAGGGTTCAGAACGGATTTGTAATAACCCACCCGCGCGCCGTGAGGCTCGCCAATGGCAGCGATCTGGACAACTGGAAGACGCAGATACAGATGCGGGAGCGCCTGAAAACCTTTGGAGTCAATGACGCGTTGTTGAAGCTTGGAATCGCATCCGGAGACACGGTGTCACTGGGAGAGTGGGACTTTGAGTGGGAGTGATCCGGTAGGCGGGGGGAGAACACCGAAGCGCATAGGCGTCCTGGGCGGGACATTCGACCCGGTCCACAACGGGCATATTGCAGTAGCTTCATTGGCACTTACAGCGTTGGATCTCGATGAGGTTGTCTTTGTTCCGGCCGCAGATCCCTATCTGCGATCTTCCCCACGAGCATTGATCGGTCACAGATGTGAGATGGTCAGGCTTGTTACCGAAGACTACGCGGGGTTCTTGCTTTCGACTGTTGATGCAGCTCGAACCGGTCGCACTTACACATTAGACACGCTCACTGATCTCAAGTCGGAGAAAGATACTGAGCTGGAACTGGTGTTGCTTCTGGGAGCCGACTCGGCCCATAGTTTCGATCAGTGGAAAAATCCGACCGCCATTCTGGAGCTGGCAAGCCTTGCCGTATTCTCAAGACCGGGCGAGATGGACCCTGCATCGCTCCCGCATGATCACCCGGCGCGGACGGCTGTCTATGTGGACGAACTTGATGTGCAGATCAGTGCCACCGAGATTCGAGAGCGTCTAAGGGACGGTAAGTCGGCAGCCGATCTCCTTCCAGAGAAAGTGATCGGCTATATCCGTCAGAACGGCCTGTACCGCGAGTGATGAACCGGCGACGCAGGTTGGCGTAACGGAAAAGGGCAGCTTTGATGCCCGCCCTTACCGGAAATCTGGACTTCGGCCTTAGACGTCCAGGTTCTTCACCTCTAGCGCGTGAGTCCTGATGAAGTCACGTCGTGGCTCAACATCATCGCCCATGAGCGTTCGGAAAATATCATCCGCCACCATGAGATCATCTGCAGTCACCAGCAGCAGAACCCTGTGCTCTGGATCCATGGT
>DBZV01000071.1:10678-12593 GCA_002311865.1 Dehalococcoidia bacterium UBA1151 | reverse complement strand
CTCGTTCCAGAGCCACGGGTAGTTCCTGCCAGGTCACATCATCAGAGATCACTCGATCATCTTTTATGATCTTGATGATGCCAGCCTCGACTAGAGGCTGAACCCGGTTGTGGAGCCGCCGCGCCCGGGCAAGAGCCTGATGCTCATAGATTGGTCGCGTCAGGGTGTAGCCGTCGATATCGTATGTAATCTCAGGGGGTGGCTCGGGTTCAACAATCTCCTGCTCCTCACCGTCTTCAGAGTCCAAACCCGCTGGGACCGGATCATCGAAGAGGCTGGGTTGCGCAACCGGGATAGGAGCCGGCACAAAGTTGAGGTTCTGGTACTCAGGGCCGGATATCAGGGACGCTGCCACGCCTTCCGGCAGTCCGAGTGCACTGAGCGTGACCAGGGCGTCTCTGTACTCCCTGAGAGGCCCCAGAATAGCGCCGAGTTTCTCACCTATGACGGTGTGATTCGGCTCCTCATCTTCGCTGGCTGCCGCGGTGACCTTGATGTCACCGTAGACACGTTGCGCCAGCCAGGTATCCAGCTCCTGTTCCGCGAAGAGCCACTTTGCTGAGCGACCGCGTGAGGCCCTGAACAGCGGTGGCTGAGCGATGTATAGATTGCCATTCGCAATGAGTTGCGGCATGTTCCGGAAGAAGAATGTAAGCAGCAGCGTTCGAATGTGTGCGCCATCTACATCAGCATCAGTCATGATGATAACGCGGTGATAGCGGAGCTTCTCCTGATCGTAATCTTCGCCAAGTCCGGCACCCAGTGCTGTCACAAGTGCAGCTATTTCCTCGTGCGCCAGCATGCGATCCGGGCGCGCCTTCTCAACGTTCAGGATCTTGCCGCGCAGAGGCAAGATCGCCTGGAAGCGCCGGTCTCGGCCCTGCTTTGCGGATCCCCCGGCTGACTGACCCTCAACAATGAATATTTCGCTCTTGGACGGGTCTTTCTCAGAACAGTCGGCCAGCTTGCCGGGCAGTGACCCGCCGTCCATGGCCGTTTTGCGAATAACCAGATCGCGCGCTTTCCGGGCTGCTTCACGGGCCCTGGACGCCGTCACGGACTTGTCCAGGATCTTGCGCGCGTCGAGAGGGTTGTCTTCAAGGTACTCGGTCAACACCTTTCCGACGATGGTTTCAACGGCGCCACGCACTTCCGGGTTCCCAAGACGCCCTTTGGTCTGGCCTTCAAACTGCGGGTTTTCCAGCTTCACGCTAATGATGCTCAGAATGCCCTCACGTACATCTTCGCCAGAAAGGCTGCCCACATCGTCCTTCAGGAGGCCGGATTTGCGACCGTAGTCGTTGAGCACCCTGGTCAGTGCCGACCTGAATCCGGTGACGTGGGAGCCCCCGTCGCCGGTGTTGATGCAGTTGGCGAACGAGAGGGAGTTCTCGTTAAACGACTCGTTGTACTGGAACGCGACCTCAACCAAGATCTTGTCGGAGTTTCCATTCGCGTACATCACGCTATCGTGAATAGGCACGCGCCTTCGGTTCAGCGCTCTTACCATGCTTTCCACGCCGCCGTCGAAGTAGTAGTTCACCTCATTGAACGGCCACAGCTCCTCGTGCCAGTCACTGTGGAGCGTGATAGCCAGCGAGCGGTTCAGGTACGCCATCTCGCGGAACCGGGAAGCGATCGCGTTGAAGTCGTATGAAATTTCGCCAAATATCGATAGGTCTGGCATCCAGGTAACGGATGTGCCAGTGCCGGGTGGGTCATCGGGGGTCAGAGGTCGTGAGTCGATCTCGGTGACCGCTTTGCCTTCTTTGAAGTCCTGCCAGTAGACCTTCTTGTCTCGCCTGACCTCTACGTGCAGATCCTGAGATAGAGCGTTTACAACGCTGACGCCCACACCGTGCAAGCCACCGGATACCTGGTACGACTTGCCTCCGAACTTGCCTCCGGCGTGGAG
>DBZV01000071.1:5709-10644 GCA_002311865.1 Dehalococcoidia bacterium UBA1151 | reverse complement strand
GCAGATCAACCGGAATACCGCGACCATTGTCAACGACGGTCACAGAACCGTCCGCGTGGATGGTCACGTCAACGGTGTCATTGAAGCCAGCCATCGCTTCGTCAACCGCGTTGTCCACTACTTCCTGGATCAAGTGCTGGATTCCAGCGGGACCGGTGGTTCCGATGTACATTCCGGGACGGAGCCGAACGGCTTCCATTCCCTCCATGACATCGATATCAGCGGCGGTGTATTCCTCCTGGGCGGAGTCGGTTCGATCCTGGGCCATGAGTCCTCCTGGACTTGCGAACTATGCTGGTATCTATCGTCGAGTTGATTGTGACGTGACGGCAATCCAGACACGCGAGCGTGCTCAAAATGAAATTCGTTGGATCTGATTGCGGCTCCGTGATGGGGCGATTTCGATTCACGCCTTGATAAGGCAAATCATGCGTCGAAAAGTGGATGTATCAACTACGATAAATTCCTTCGGAAACGCCTCGTGATTTTACCAGATTTGCCCCAATTGCACAACGTGTGCGTGTGCGCTCGCGTGCGCGAGCCTACGAAAATCGGATATCGAACGTGTGACCGATTTTGTAAGCCGGAGTTTCCCTGCGCCGACAAGCTGGGAAAATAGATCCGGGGCAAAGTACCCTTACCTGATGCCCTACCACGTCTCTACGCCTCGTATAAAGCCAAATGTGGCGATATATATGTGCCTGTTCATCTCCAGTTTCCTGCTCGTGTCATGTGGAAGCGATCCCGATATGGCCGACGGCTCAGCAACCAGGACTCCGGCTGAGATATTCTCCAACTATCAACCCCCCGCTGAGGATGAGGTCTTCGAGTTCATTGGCATCGCTGACCTGACGATAGAAGAGATCAAGGCGCTGCTGGGCGAGCCGGAGCCAAAGGGTGTACCGGGGGGGATGAAGGGAAGTGTAGTGATCGCTTCCCTTCGCTCAAAGTAAGCCATGACATGTTGAAGGTGGAGATCTCCTCTGGAGCGGTGTCTACGCGTGTACTGAACGTCGGACGTGAGGGCAATGGTGATTTCGAATGGGGCTACATGCCGGCTGATCAGCCGGACTGGCTATCGGCCCACCGATCGCTGGACCCGGAAGAGGGCGATATCGATACTCTCGCCCTGACATTCGACGCAACCGCACTATCCGCGGGCGACTACATGACCATGCTGAAGGTGTTCGGCTTGTCGCTGGTCCGTGACTCCCCGCAGGACATCCCCATCATGCTCACCGTCCGCCCGCCTGAGACGCCGTAAGCGGTCAATCACTCAGGGCCTAATAGGCCGTCCAATCGAGCGGCAGATCGGCCACGCGCACGGGCGTGTCGTTCGATGGCGCTCTTGATCGACGCTAACGTCGCACCAATATCTGCAGCACCATCTCTGCCATCGTAGCGGAGTCGTGTGCCGCGGCCGATCCCGTCCACGAAGTGCTGCAGCGCGTTGGCATGCGCTCGATCGTAGCAGTTGACGTTGGAGAGCCATGCACGGTCTTCGCCATCATCCGGGTCAAACGTCCGGGTGGTACCACTAGCGATTAGCAGCACGGGCGGCGGCTGCGATCTGCCAGCGGATGCGCCTCCACCTTCGCCGAACACTCGAATCATCCCCCGTTCACCGAAGACTTCCGTGCGGAATCCGATGAATTCGGACGCCTCCGGAGGGGAGGAGACCCTGGTCCAGAGGCCATCGATCGCGGGGTTCGCATATCGCCATGAGACGGAGAAGACACTATCCTGCCGCGCCTCACCGCTGGTCTCATCACGAGTGCCAGCGATATCTACGGCCAGCGTCGAGACGGTGTCGATCGGCTCATCGACGGCCAGATAGCGTGCGGTGGCGAAGAAGTGTGCGCCGTGGTCCATGAGCTAGGGATAGGGGCCGCCGCCTGAGAGTTCCGGGTCGACTCGCCACGGAATGTAATGTCCCTTGCCCCCAAGCCGATCAAGCTCTTCCGGCCGCATCACCCATGGGCCTTTCGTCTGCCGCACATGTAGAACGTCACCAATCTCTCCGGCGTCGATTAAGTCGCGTGCCATCACGTTGGAGCCCTGGAACACGTAGCTCTCGCCAACCATCAGCGAGATGCCGGCCGCCGACGCTGCATCGATCATCGACACGGTTTCACCAGCCGACCGCGCCATCGGCTTCTCTACGTAGACATACTTACCAGCCGCGGCCGCGGCGAGTGTCATATCGGCGTGCAGGAACGGAGGTGTGACGATATCCACGGCGTCGATGTCCGGGTCTGCGAGCAACGCTTCGTAGCTTGTGAAGCGCTTCTTGATGCTACAGGCATCACCAATCTGATCCACCGCCTGCTGATTCACATCGCACACCGCCACCAACTCTGCGTCGTTCACCATCTCCCATGCGTGGAGATGGCACGGCGCGGCCACCTTCCCCGCCGCGCCAATCAGGGCCACGCGGAGCCTCCCCGAATTCATTCGGCCCAGTCCCATTCGGGAGGTCTCTCCGGTTGGCCCTGATTGGATTTCACTCTGGAGTGATCGACTACTGCTGAATCAGCTCAATTCGGACGTCGCCGGGGCAGTGTAGGAAGCAGATGCGTGGGCCGTCGCCACGTGGCCCGTCGACCAGCTTTGCTCCCAGTCCCTCGAGCCGGGCAATATCGGCCTCAAGATCGTCGGAATCCAGTCCAAAGTGCTCAAGTCCAAGATGGGCGTCTGCATCACCCGGTCCTAGCACTTCGCCGGTCCTCTCGCTGGAAATGTTGACGATTAGCCCGCCTTCACTCCGGCAACGAATGAACCGGTCTCCGATATCGCGAACGGCATCGCTTTCGATCGTAAAATTGAACGCCTTCACCCACCAGTCCGCAGCAGTTTTGGGGTCACTGGACTTCAGGTGGATGTGATTGATGTTGTACGGCAACGTTTCCTCCCGCACCGATAAGAGGTTGCAACAGTCGCGATCAACAGAGATCGCAGCGATGGCCGAGATTAGCCCTGTGACCCGACGCGGTCAAGGCGGACGGTGCGATACTGGTCGCTCGAAATCAAAGATTTACTCACAGAGGCCGCAAGAATGTCGTTCAAAATCGCGATTCCAGGATCATCCTTCGCACCCGAAAGCGTGATCACAGACGCCGGTATGGAGGTTGTTCGCGGCCCCAGCGGGACCACCGCTGAGTACATTGAGACGATGCAGGACTGTGATGCCGCCCTGATAAGCACGATTCCGCTAACCGACCGTGAAGTCCTTGAGGCATGCCCAAAGCTGAAGATTGTTAGTCGAATGGGCGTCGGCGTCGACTCAATTGACATGGATGTAGCGACTGAACTCGGCATCCTGGCATGCAATACACCGGGCGTGAACACCACGGAAGTTGCGGACCATGCAGTAGGCCTGCTCCTGACGCTAATGCGAATGATTCCAGAGTCGGCGTCAGCGGTGAGGCGTGGAGCATGGACTGATGACAAGGAACTTATGCGCCACTACCAGACAACTGCGCAGCGGGTTGCCGGTCACACCGTCGGCATCATCGGTTTCGGCAACATCGGCAAGGCATTCACTACACGAATACGTGGATTCGGTCCGGCCAAGATCATCGCCCACGACCCCTACGTGCCTCAGACAACCGCCGATCTCTACGGTGTGCAACTCGTCGATCTGGACACGCTACTGGACGAGTCAGACTTCATCACGGTGCACACTCCACACACCGAGGAGACCCACCACATCATCAACGCCGACACGCTGGCCAAGATGAAGCCAACCGCCATTCTGATCAACTGCTCTAGAGGCCAGACCGTAGATGGCGTTGCCCTTCACGCCGCGCTTCGCGACAAGGTGATCGCTTCGGCGGGTATCGATGTGACGGAGGTTGAGCCTATAGACCCGGAGGATCCGCTTCTCTCGCTCGACAACATCATCGTCACGCCACACCTTGCCGGCTGGTCGCCAACGTTCGTCGAAGAGTCAGGCCGACGCCAGGCGGAGAACGCTGTACGTGTCCTCAGCGGCCAGGCACCGCATGGACTCGCCAACCCGGAGGTCATCAAGACCATCGCCGTGATGCGCGCCAGTGGCAACCCCGGCCGCTGGCAAGGTGTTCCAGACTTCTCAACAGCGCTGGACGTTTAGGGTCTGGAACCGCTTCAGAAGCGGGGCGCCAGCGCCTACGGCCAGGCCAGCGGACTCATCGAGCCGAAGTTTGCGGCTACGGCTGAGATGTCTCGAACATCGACCACTCCATCGGCGTTCATATCGACGATACAGCCGAAGCCATCGACGCGGCCCACGATTGCTGCGCCGAACGATGCGGTAATCGCGCTGATATCGCGAATGTTCACTATGTTATCGCGATCGACGATTCCGGCACGCAACTCGGTGGCGAATAATGTGACGGGAGAACCTCCAACAGGGAATTCCGTTTTTCCGACAGACATGAACCCATTTGCTGTGGCCGAGATCTCATAGCTCCATGGCATGAGATTCGTGAACTCGAAGGCTCCGTCACTGTCTGGAATTACCACGATGGGTGTGCCGCCATCCGCGCGGGTGAGAACGAGCCGCGGTGCGATCAGGTCGAACGTGGACGTCGATTCCACGGATTGGAGCGTGATCGCTCCGGATAGCGTCTGGCTGACGGTATCGTTTGTGGTCCAGGATTCGGCCCCGTCTATGGTGTCAGTAATACTTTCTACTCCATCGATGAGCATCACGGTGCGGCTTCCACGGTTTTCGATCAGATATTCATCAGTAGCCGTCTCTGAAATCTTGACCTCGCCACCACCCGTAAGCGACACGAGCGTATCGGCATCCAGACGAACTTCTACTGCGCCGTTCGTGACCTCCAACTTCAACGATCCGCATTCAAACTTCACGGCGTCGTTTTGATCCAGATACACGTCTATTCCGCAGACGTTGATTTGGGCCGTCTGAGTTCCTCCACGTGCATTCGC
>DBZV01000071.1:5397-5634 GCA_002311865.1 Dehalococcoidia bacterium UBA1151 | reverse complement strand
TGCCGAACGCGTCCCAGATTGTCACAGTCTGGTCGGCTCGATCGACGATGGAGCCGAAGCTAGTGCCATCGCTGAAGTCGTCAGATGAGGCGCCGGTATTCACATCCACGTGATCGATGATTCCGTCAGCATCTCTATCCTGGGATCCTATGAAGGATCCGATGATGCTCGCCGTGATTGGGCCAGCTACGTTCTTGACCCACGTTTTCGTGGCTACGTCGATCACCTTCACAAAAC
>DBZV01000071.1:0-5216 GCA_002311865.1 Dehalococcoidia bacterium UBA1151 | reverse complement strand
GACCTCTACGATCGCATTATCATCCGTGTCGATGATGGTGAGATCCTTGTTGTCGAAGGTCTCCGCGGTCACGAAGACCAGATAGTCGTGACCGGCTACCTTCGTTGGTGTGATCGCCACATATCGGGCATCTACAACGTCGATATCCTCAACCCAGGTATCGGTGGCGGTATCGATCACGGCCACTGTGTCGTTGTCGGCGCCCTGGGCGATGTAGAGCCGATTTCCATCGGGTGTGATCGTCGCGTCCCATAGCTTGAATGAAGAATCAGTCGTATAGTCGATATTCGTGACCTGTTTGGTCTCAAGATCGATCGCGTAAACGTACGTGTCCCCGTGGTTGGCGACCACATAGAGTTTTCTCCGTTCGGATGCACTACGATTCCAGAGCCTGAGACGCTGCCGCTGGCATCGCCCGCCCCGAACGTTATCGACTCGATGAACAGATTCGTATGGGTATCGAAGACGTGGATTTCGCTGGGGTCTGCGTCATCGTGGTCACTCATGTAGAGCCTCGTCCCATCGGGACTCACTACGGCGCTCTGGAACTGGGTAACGCCTGAAGGCATCAGGTCATCGACCTAATTCGTCGCGAGATCAACGAACGACGCTGTCTGGAGCTCACCGACGTAGAGTTGTGCATCGTCGGGACCAACGGCCTGGCCTATGGCGCTCATAGCGGGCAGGCTACCCACAAGACAATCGTTCACCGTGTCGATCACGTTGGGAATTGTGTAGGCGTATGCGCCAACGCCATCTGCGCACGGCACCGTGATTTTGGCTATGAAGGCATCTTGCGATCCACCGGCCGCCTGAACGGGATCAACTTCCAAGAAGTTGCTCGAATTCGTACCGCCTGCGACATAGGCATTGCCGAAAGTGTCGATAAAGATTCCGTTCCCGCTATCGGATGCATCGCCGCCAAGGTAGGTGGAGTACGCGAACCCGGAGCCGGTGGGGGTGAGCTTGGTGACGAAAGCATCGCAACTGGTTCCTACATTGAGGTCCTGGCCGGCGTTGTGCGTCAGGGAATTTACCAGCGGGAAGTCAGGCGAGCAAGTCTGAGCTGTGACGTACGGGATTCCGGTTGGATCAGCACCGATCGCCTGTCCGAAATCATCCTCAGTGCCACCCAGATAGGTAGAAGAAAGTAGGTCACCGCAATCAACGTAGTCCCGCGAAGCGATAGTGCACGCCTCCTCGTCGTTGAAAGTCGAGGCTGACAACCGAGTCACGAATACGTCGTATTGCCTATCGTTATCGGCATGCTGGGCCTGGACAGGCGACTTTACGGGGAAGTCATCAGAGAGGGCCTCGCCAATGATGAAAATGCCTGCTGTGGGGGAGTTGAAGATGCCGCGCGCCAGGTCAAATCCTGTTCCACCCAGATACGTGGAGTAGATCAGGTTGCTGGAGAATGTTCCCATTCCTATTGTGGCAAGAAAGCCATCACATCCCCCGTTGGCGGTGGCGTCGAACCCCCCGGCTTTGCTCGGGAAGTCATTCGAGCACGTCTGTCCGACTATGTGCGCCTGTCCGGATACGCCTGTGAGAGCAATGCCGTGGCCATCGTCCACGCTGCTGCCGCCAAGATAGGTGGAGGCAATGAGGTCGGCGCAGTCGTTTTTGGGAGATCCCAGATAGCAATCGTCATTGGTATTGGAGCTATCGAGATCAAGGAAGGTCACGAAGGCGTCCTTGGATCCGTTTCGCGTGGACTGAACCGCGAACTGCACCGGAAAGTTAGCCGACGAGGTTTTTCCAACTACATACACATCGCCTGATCCTGTGACGGCGATGTCCGAGATCACATCCTGGTCGCTGCCTCCCAGGTAAGTCGCGTAGCTCAAAGTGGAGCCACTTGAATCGATGTTGAGTACGAAGCCGTCGGTGTTGCCGCCTAGGTCGATCTGGAATGACTCATTGGTGGCCGGAAAGTCGGTTGAGGAAGTATGCCCTCCCACAATTGCGCCATTGGAAGAGTCCAAGGCGATGGCCGCTGGGATATCGCTTTCCATGCCCCAAAAGAAAGTTGTGTAGATCACGCCGGATCCCGTTGGATCCAACTTCGTGATGAAGCCATCTCTTCCGCCGACAGGGCCCATTTCGTTGATGGAACCGCTCGCGACAGAATCGGTGCTTCCGGTCAGATAGATATTGCCCGTCGCGTCCAGGGTGACGTCGCTTGCCGCGTCAATACCAGCCCAGCCGATGTAGCTGGAGTACTCCAGTACCGGATCGATAATCAAAGGCTTCTCGGTATCGTAGTCGCCAGTGGAAAATCCGACCTCAATGAAACCTCCAGATTGCGAAGACGACAGCAACTCGTAACCGCCGGGGACGGGGACTTTTAATCCGTTGATCTCCTGGTAGAAGGATGGCGCACGCAGGCGGACATGTTCATCGCCAATCTCAAGCACAAGATCGCCCTGGGCGTCGATTCGGGCGTCGTCGGCCCCCTCGAATGCCAGTCGTATGGCCGCAGCGATGGCACCCGGTTCAAGGATGAAATCGAACTCAAGC
Organism: Dehalococcoidia bacterium UBA1151; assembly: GCA_002311865.1. Lineage (GTDB taxonomy): Bacteria > Chloroflexota > Dehalococcoidia > Lucifugimonadales > Lucifugimonadaceae > UBA1151. The sequence continues at coordinate 2,693 of DBZV01000071.1, read as the reverse complement.
TGCGATTGATTTCCATAGTAGTCCAGATCAATTCCGGGGGTAGACGTCCTGATATCTAACCCGGCCGTACGTCGGTATGTCTGTCCGCCACTGCTCAGGGTCACTACCCATGAAGTAGTTGATTTTGCCCGAGAGCGAATCAAGGCCTGTGAGGTGGGGATTGGCGGAGGCTCCAACGGGCCGGATCCGAAGCAGGCTCAGGGGCTGAGCTGATGAATTTGAGTCCCCCAGATTAAGGATCGCTTCCTCTGATGTCAGGTACAGGGTGTATCCGGGTGCACGGGATAGGAACTCAACCCGAGGATGGCTTTGTCCCGTGTTGACCTCGAAGTGAAGAGGCAATTGACCAAGCGTGGATTTCAGGCCGGCTGTGGCGGAAGCAGATGGCGTGTCAGCACCAGGCGCGCCAGGATCGTCAGCATTTGAGCATGCAGCAATAGCCAGCAGACCGATCGCGGCCGTGAACCAAAGTGTTGCTCTCCGTGCAAACATGGGTGTCATCCCTTGCCGAAGTTTCAAACACGAATAGCACCTGACATCTGTCGGGGCGGGATCTGCGTCCTCCCTGCGGCAGGCACGATATCAGGGATAAGCAGGTACTAGTGCAACGACGCCAACGTAGATTATGAAATGGCGACGGTCCGAGATCAGGTTCGCGCCATTAGCTCCAGGAGTGCTGCGTGGGTGCGAGGCCAGGCGAAGATGAGCTTGTCCACGGTATTGCGTGACGCCCAGTCGATTGCGTAGCCATCACCGTCCGTCACTTGACGCCCATCTCGTAGGCGATGGCGGCTGCGGCGGCGAAATGCACGATATCAATCTCGTGGTACACGGCGCCGTGGAGGCGTCCGAGTAGAACCTGGCCAAGTGGGTACGCGGCGGATACAAACGAGTAGACCTGTCCGAGACTGCCGGTCCAATCGAGCGAGTTCTTCAATTTTAGGCGGACTGGCCCGCCGTCGAGTTCAACGGCGATGGCTACTTCCGAGAGATCACCTGGTGGTTCAATTGCGGAGAACGGGCGGCCGTTGCGGGATGTCCCGCGCAGCTTCACGCCGGTGATCAGTTCACGCGACGGCGGCAGCGAGATCACGCCCAACTGCAGTACCCCGGCCCGCTCAAGGGCGATGTTGATACCCCATGAGCTAAACCGGTGCTGTACGGAGTTGTGCCGCAGAGCGGATCAATGAGCCAGGTGAGGTCGGAGTCATCGTCACGTGCGGTGCTCTCTTCTGAGTAGATCGCGCCGCCCACGGTCCCCGCGTGAATCACGTCGGTGATCGCCTTATCAGCCGCCATATCGGCATCCGTCAGCACCGCACCGGGATACTTCGACCGGATGTTCAGATTGCTGGAGTCCTCAGGCATGAACCGGGCTTCAAGCGCCTGTGTGGCGGCATCAATCGCCGCGAACGCTAATTGCAGCGCTTCAGCCAGATCGAGAGTGGCTGCTTCGCTCAACGGGCGGTGACAGCTGAAGTGGCTACCAGATCGCGGGCGATGACCATCATGCGGTTGACGCAACTGCCGATGTTGTCCGGCATGAAACTGTTCATCTGATGCGAGCCTTCCGCCTGCGTGAAATGGGCCTGAAGCAAGAATGATAGAGTCCCCCCATTTTTGCATGATCTGCAGGTGACTAACCGCGTTCCAGAAGGTAATTAGTCCGATCGCAGATCCACCTGTAATCCGCCGGGCGGTTCATCATGGCGCAAAACATCTGAGACTCAAGACTGATGTGACACTGGTAGGCCATCAGCCGTTGTTCGTAGTAATTGACTTGAACGACTTCCTTGCGGAAGTGCTCCTTGAACTGCGCCCGCAGATCCAGTTCTGGTGAGTAGAGGTCCATCCAGGCCACGTCGTACAGGTGGTCACCGAACAGTGCGTTCGCCCAGTCCAGCACGGCCGTGATCTTGCCGTCTTCAGTGAGCACGTTGTCCCAGCCGTAGTCGGAGTGTACGAGATACCGATCCGGCGGGCAGATTTCCATGAGCGCAGCCATTTTTTCGTGGACGTGATCGAAATATTCGCGGTCCATGAACGTCTCGTCGAACAGATGGTGCCACTTGCCGTAGAACGTGCCTTCCGGCTGCTCGTCCTTGATGCTCAGCAGATACTCCGGCCAACTCGCGGATGGGCCGACGCCCCTTCCGTCGAAATATCCATAACCCGGAGTGGCGCCGATATCGACCTGCCGAATGTCATCAAGGTTTTCGATCAGTGCGGGGATCAATTTCAAGTACTCATTTCGCGGCAACCTATCGAGTTGAACGCCGGGGAGTTTTTCGGCGATGGCGTAGTGCAGATCGTCCATCACGCCCGTGTGGAGGACGGAAGGCACCGGGATGTCTGTTGATATCACCAGATCCGCGATGAATCCATCTTTCCTGAGCGATTCCGCGTGTTCTTTCGTGGCAATGCGAATGACGTAGCCCTCACCGCCGCAATCGAACGAGAATACGCTGGCTGTGAGGCCGGACTCTATTGGCGCTAGATTCGCAGGCGGCTGACCGAACTGATCGTAGAGAATTTCAGTCAGCCGAGCGATATCGACGTTGGGTTTGATCACCGATGAGATCTCGCTGGCGTTATCCCGCGAGCTGCTTCCGAACGATCCCTGCGCCGCCGCTGAGTGCCTGCAGCTTGCGCACAGTCAACCAGCGGGGGACGGTGAAGAAGCCGCAGTCCGG
>DBZV01000092.1:8402-9120 GCA_002311865.1 Dehalococcoidia bacterium UBA1151 | reverse complement strand
GTAGTAAAACATGTCAGGTAGAGCCTTGATGAGCATGCTGCGGGCACGCCTGACATCGCTGAAGACCCAGCCGACCTCTTTACGTGCTGCGATCTCGTTACCGTACCGGTCCTCCCAAGTTGCGAAGAGGTTGAGAAACGCGTCCCGCCTCGCCTTGGTAGTAATGCCGGTGACCTGGAGAAAGATCTCCCTCAAGCGTCGGGCATGGGTCGTCTTCGGGGAGCTCCGACACCAGACCAGGCCCTGCCTCTGGATATGGACCAGGCAGCGCTGGACGACCGCATCCGGCAGAGCATTCTGAGACCTTGATCACCTGTGGATTGCCATCTACGGTGAAGCTACGAGGGCGCAAGCCTTCGCTTCTCATCGGCTCGAAGAACGCAAGCAACTCCGCTCGGAGTTCTCACGCACGCCAAACCGTCCACGAACCAGGCTGTGAAATTGCCCATCCATTAGGACTACGATGCAGTTTGGGCGGTGCAAGAACGTGCCGTCGAAAAGAACATACCGGGTGGTCCGAGGCTTCAGCTCTGGTGTTGGTGGCGTATCGGCTAGGAAGCTATCGATCAGGCGCCGCAACTTCCTCTGGCTGTGTCCACTTTGGAGAGCCAACTGACGTATGGAATACCCCTCTACTATCCAGCGACGAAGCCACTCCATCTCCTGAGTCCGACGAGACACTGGATTGCGCCAACTGAACGAGCGTCTGCAGAGCCGA
>DBZV01000092.1:653-8268 GCA_002311865.1 Dehalococcoidia bacterium UBA1151 | reverse complement strand
TTGAACCGGTTCAATGATTGCGACCACATCTTACGTTTGAGCGAAACTGAGAAATCCCCGACCAAATCACACAATTAAGCCCATTTTGGAGCGGCTACTCTACTCAATGCCGTAGGTGTACATGCGGTCGGGTTTCAGGCGAATGATCGTGCGATCTCCCTCGCGGTATATCTCGGCCATGTACTCTTCGATTTCTTCGGATGTCTTGTACTTCTGGACGATTCGTAGCGTGGTGTCGTAGACGTCGCCATCGATCAGCTCAGCCACACCGCTGGCTGATACGTAGTGGCCCGCGGGGTCATCGGCGATTATTGAGCAGCGCTGATCGCGGACAAGGTTCTTCCATTTCACCGTGTGCTTGACCGTGGAGATGACGAACGTCTCGTCTTCCCAGATGAACCATACGGGCGCCATCTGGGTCGTACGGTCAACTCGGAGAGTGGCGAGAATCAGATTGCGATGCGAAGCCAGAAAATCACTGAGGGTTCTGGTTGGTGTGGTGTCACTCATCCGTAGGGGCTCCTTCACGTTTGGCTGATCGCCCAATCACAACCACTGCGGCCAGCACGGCAACGGCGGTAGCAGCCAGGAACGCGTCGCTGTAGGCGTCGATGAACGCGCCAGTTTCGGATAGGCCGCGTTCCAGCGCGGCATCTTCACGCCAGGTAAATATCATCGTGCCGATCGAGACGGAAACGACCGTGCCAATGGTCTGCATCACCGCTAACGTTGCCGATGCGGCGCTGACCATGTGCGGCTGGACGTGGCGCATGGTGAGTGCGTAGACGGATGACTGGTGGATGCCGAATGCCAGGCCAATCGCGCCAGCTCGCAGCGCGACCTCCGGCAGGGTCGCTGTTTCGTCGATCTGGGACATCCAGAGGAGACCGCCTGCGGTGGCGATGCTGCCCACGATGGTCATGGCGCGATCGCCCAATCGATCGGCCAGCCAGCCGCCGATTGTCGACCCGACAAAGGTGAGCGCGCCCATTGTGGCCAGCATGGCACCGAGGGCGATGGAGTCTCTGCCAAGCGCATCGGCAATGTAGAACGGGAAGAGGAACCACATCAGAAAATATGCGGTGGTTCCAATCAGGTTGGATATTGCACCCTGCCGAAAGGTCCAGTCCGCCAGCAGCCGGGCCGGCACAAGTGGATTCGGTACGTGTCGTTCTCGGAAGACAAAGTAGCCGAAGAAGAGAACGAACGCGGCGCCGGTGCCCAGGGTTCCAATGGAGGTCCAGCCATCGATTCGGGCGATGGATATTGATAGGGCGAACATGAAAAGGCCGAGGTAGAGCAGGCCCGTACCGAGCCAGTTGAAGCTGCCTTTGCGGGTTTCGGTTGGCGCTGCAACTTTGGCCTGGATCATGAGGGCGCCGACTATCAGCACGGCGATGCCAATCGGCACTCTGATCCAGAAGATCGACTCCCAGCCATACGTGTTGGTGAACCATCCACCGCCCAGAGTGGCCGTCATCTGCCCGGCGCCTACAGCGGCAATGGTGACCCCGAGTGCCGCGCCGCGCCTCTCAGGCCCGAACGCGCGCGCCACGAGGGCCGGCCCCACAGTGAATAGGATGGTGACGCCAATCCCTTGCAGCACGCGCAGCGCAACAACGCCAGCCAGCGATGTCTGCAAGCTGATTACGCCCACGGCGATGGTGTACAGCACAACGCCGAGGATGAAGAGCCACTTCAGGCCGTAGCGGTCGCCGATCGCGCCGATGCCGAAACCCGATCCGCTGCGGCTGGCGTGATAGATGATGATGATCCACTGCACCGTGATGATCGACTCATTCAGATCGTCCCGGATGGCGGGCAGGGAGACGTTGATGGAGAAGTCCAGTGCGCCAAGAAACAGCCCGGCCGCCCCGGCGATGATTGTGGGGATGCCGGCGCGTGCCAGAGTTTGTGGCTTCAACCTGAGCCCTCATCGCGCGAGCACACGGAGTATTGTTGTGCCGGTTGACTCACTCCAGAGCCACCCGGAGACACGGGGCTGAGACTGATTTCAGGGATTGAAAACGGAACCAATTTGGAGCGCCGGGCCAGTGATCATTAAGCAAGTTGATGCATTCCCAATCAGGATGGAGGAAGGTAGCCACGGGAACGTTGGCGGCGAGGTCCAACAAAACGTAGATACGTTGGGAGATTATTACATTTCCCGTGATGAATGGACGGCGATCTACACGAGCCGCCATGAGACGCTGGTCATCAGAATCGAGACCACCGATGGGATGGTTGGTTGGGGCGAATCGCAGGCTCCTGTTGGTGGGCGGGCGGTCAAGGAGATCGTCGAGCAACTATGTCGGCCAGTGCTGATCGGCCGTAACGCGTTTGATCGAGAGTACCTGTGGTATCGGATGTACAGCTCCATGCGGGAGCGAGGCCACATTACGGGATTCTTTGTCGATGCGCTGGCGGGAATAGACATCGCATTGCACGATCTCATTGGAAAGGCGTTGGGGCTGCCGGTCTATCGACTTCTGGGCGGCAAGATGCGAGATGAGATCGAGCTGTACATCGGGATATCCAATCTCGATTCCGCGGCGCTTGCAGAGATGGCGGCAGAGCATGTGGCGCTCGGCTACAGGGCGTTCAAGTTGCACCTGCGATTCCCCTCAAACAGGCAGCTAATCGAGTACGTCTCGGCGGTGCGCGATGAGGTGGGGCCGGATATTGGTCTTATGCTGGATATTCACACCACTCGGGACGTCTCTGGAGCGATTGGACTCGGACGCGGACTGGAGGCTCTCGACGTGATGTGGCTCGAAGCGCCGATCGCGCCAGAGGACGTCCGCTGGCATGCAGAGGTTGCAGCAGCGCTTGATCTCAGGATAGCCACAGGAGAGTGGTTGCGGACTTCGTGGGAGTGGCGTCAGTGGATTGACTTGCAGGGATTCGATGTGGCAATGCCGGATATCGCCCGGACCGGGCTGAGTGAAGGCAAGCGAATTGCCGCGCTCTGTGATGCCTACAACAAGCCCATATCGCCCCACATTGGCGGCGGTGGAATCCTCAGTGTGGCAGCTTCGATTCACTATTCGGCAATTCCGAATTTCCAGACCCTTGAGCATGCCCACCGGCCACTCCCAATCAAAGCGAGAATTGCATCGAAGTAACCCGAACCGAAGAACGGCGCGTTCCATCTGGACGAGACGCCCGGGCTGGGAGTTGAGATCGATGAAAAAGAGCTGGAAAGATTCACCTACGGTCGATAGCCCAACGCGGGCTTAGAGCGTCAACCCAGAATGGATCGCGAGATGATGAGTCGCTGGATTTCTGATGTGCCCTCGTAGATCTCGGTAACTTTTGCATCTCGGAAGATACGCTCCACGATGCTGGGCTTGAAGTAGCCGGTTCCGCCGTGGATCTGTACGGCCTTCGTGGCAACCCGGCCCAGCACTTCCGAGGCGTACAGCTTCGCCATCGCAGACTCTTTCACCGGATTCCCACCGCTGTCGATGATCTCAGCGGCGCGGTGGGTCAGCAGTCTTGCGGCGTCAATCTCGGTGGCCATGTCGGCGAGCATGAACGCAATCGCCTGGTGCTCGCTGATCGGCTTGCCGAAGGTCTTGCGCTGCTGGGAGTACGAGAGAGATGCCTCGTACGCGCCTCTCGCCATGCCGATGCACTGGGCCGCTATCGAAACCCGAGAAGTAGTCAGTGTGGAGAGCGCCACTGAGTAGCCACCGCCCTCGTCACCGAGTCGGTTCGATGCCGGAATGCGACAGTCTTCGAATACCAACTCAGCCGTGCCGGAACCCTTCATTCCCATCTTGCCGGTCAGGTGGTTGGTGGAGAACCCTTCGGTGCCTCGCTCGACCACCAGCGCGTTGATGCCTTTATACCCGGTATCGCGATCGCTGTTGGCGAACACGACGAACGTGTCGGCATGAGTTCCGTTGGTGATGAACGTCTTGGTGCCGTTTAGGATGTACTCGTCGCCATCCAGCTTCGCCGTGGTCGCCATGCCCAGCGCGTCGCTCCCGGTGCCGGGTTCGGTGAGGGCGAACGCTGCGATCTTTTCGCCGGATGCCAGTGGCGGGACGAATCGTTGTAGCTGCTCAGCATTCGCAAAACGCGCGATCGCGGCAGTGCCCAGGGAGACGTGGGTGATGTAGATCGTGGATGACGACCCGCAAACCACCGCAATCTCCTCGATCACGGTTGCGATATCTCCGTAGCCGCCGCCAGCGCCGCCCGCATCCTCGGAGATGGTCAGGCCGCACAGGCCCAGTGACGCCAAACCTCGAAATGCCTCCTCCGGGAACTCTTCACGCTCGTCCACCGTGGCGGCATTCGGCGCAAGTTCGCGCTCGGCGAAGTCCTTTGTGGTGGCCCGCAGTAACTCTTGTTGCTCTGAGGGAGGCATCTGAACGTCCTGAATCGGCCTGAGTACGGTTGAAAACTGGTCTCACTCTACCCTCTTGACCCAAGGTCGGTGGGGAGAAGGTTTCCTGAGGCTACTCGAAGGGTACCTTCTCCCCACCCCACCGCCAACACACATCGCGCACCCAACATCGTCCGCAACTTGAGAAAATGTTCTCGACAGGCGCTCGTTGTTCGGACACGAGGGGAACCATAGAATGCGAGCAGGATTTATCCCCCATATCGACTGTTGTAGGCCATGAGAATTGTTGGCATTGACCCCGGCTTGAATCGCACCGGCTACGGTGTGATTGATTCGGCTGGCACGCGCTCGGGGGAGCAGGTCGCCGTAGAGGGCGGGGTGTGCAAGTCTCGTCAGGCCGACGACCTTGGGGACCGAATTCTGGCCATCTACTCCGATGTCTGCGAAGTACTTGATGAGTTTAAACCGGCAGTCATGGCCCTGGAGCAGATTCACAGCCACTATAAGTTTCCGAGGACGGCGATCTTGATGGGGCACGTCAGGGGCGCAATCTGCTTGGCAGCTGCTGAGCGCATGGTGCCGGTGATCGACTATGCGCCCACGCGTGTGAAGAATGTACTTACGGGGTCTGGACGGGCAACTAAGGAACAGGTTCAGCTTTCGGTGGCATCGCAGTTGAGACTCCCCGAGCCGCCGCATCCGGACGACGTGGCAGACGCCTTTGCGCTTGCCATCTGCCACGCACTTGTGGCCAATATGCCAACAGTCGCAGCGGCGAGGTGACGCAACAATGATCTCTTATCTAGAAGGCCAGGTCCGTCGAATGCCCGGTGATGGGCCCGTGATGGTGCTAATGACGAGCGGGGGCGTTGGGTATGAGATTACGCTGCCAACGTTCGTGCATCATGGCCTCCAGCAGGGCGGAGTTACAGAGGGCGACACGATTGGCCTTGAGATCTACTATCACGTCACAGACCGCCAGCCGAAGCCGGTGCTGGTTGGGTTCCAGGATACGAAGCAGAAGACGTTCTTCGAGCGGCTCATTGGTGTGGAAGGCGTCGGGCCAGCGAAGGCAGCGGCTGCACTGATCTTCCCGGTTGCTGATATCGCCCGCGCCATCGAGGACGAAGATGTGACACTGCTACGCCGCATGCCGGGCATTGGCGATCGCGCCGCCCAGAAGATTGTAGCTGCGCTGCGTGGCAAAGTGACCGACTGGGCCATGGACGCTACCGGAACGTCAGAGACCGCGCCGGTGAAGTCGGCACAAGTTGATCCGAAGGATGCCGTCATTCAAGAAGGAGTCGATATCCTGGTGGGGCTTGGCCATCGGCCGAATGACGCTAAAGTGGCAATTTCAAAGGCGCTAGAGAGCGAGCCGGAGCTGGCGGATGACATTGAAGCGCTTATCCGCCAGGTGTTCCGCACGCTGACCAGCGTGGCATAGGCGGAGGCTGCTGTGGCACGTCAAAAGGTGGTAGGCGAAGGCATTGACCCGTCTGAGCAGAAAAAGCCGCGCGGCAAACGCACTCGCGCCGCGGATGCACCTGAAGCCGCCCCCGTGCTCGATCCGCTGCCTGATCCAACGGAAGACGCGCCGCTGAACAAGTTGCGCCCCACGTCGTTCGATGAGTACGTGGGACAGCAGGCCGTTCTTGCGAGTCTCAAGATTGCCGTCCAGGCAGCGAAGTCACGTGACGAAGCCGTTGACCACGTACTGTTTAACGGCCCGCCCGGCCTCGGGAAGACAACGCTCGCTCACATTATTTCGAAAGAGTTTGGATCCAAGCTAACTCAGACATCCGGGCCAACACTGGAGCGGCCACTGGACATGGTGGGTCTGCTCTCCAACCTGGAGAAAGGCGAGGTTCTGTTCATTGATGAGATTCACCGAATTCCAAGGGCTGTCGAGGAGTACATGTACTCTGCCATGGAAGACTTCAAGGTGGACTTTGTTACCGGCAAAGGGACTTACTCACGCACGTTAACGTACCGGCTACAGCAGTTCACGCTGATTGGTGCGACGACGCGCGCTGGCATGCTGAGTGGGCCGCTTCGTGATCGTTTTGGTCTGACATATCACCTGGATTTCTACTCGCCAGAGGAACTCAGCCGAGTGGTGAAAAGATCGGCCGGAATTCTGGATGTTCAGATCGACCAGGTCGGCTCGGATGAGATCGCCCGCCGGTCGCGCGGGACGCCACGCATCGCCAACCGACTGCTGCGGCGGGTGCGCGACTATGCGCAGGTGACGGCCGATGGAGTGATTACCGGCGGCATCGCGGCTGAGGCGCTGACCAGCGAGGGCGTCGACGAGCTTGGGCTGGACCGGCTGGACCGGCTGTATCTGACCACGCTGGCAGACCAGTACGGGGGCGGACCAGCGGGCCTAAACGCGATCGCGGCCACGGTAAATGAGGATTCGCAGACGCTGGAAGACGTTGTAGAGCCATTCCTGCTCAAGATCGGCCTCATCATCAGGACGCCGGCAGGGCGTAAAACCACGCAGTCCGGCATGGACCACTCCGGTGTGCCATCGCTCATCAACCCGGGATCACACCAGGCGAGTTTGCTGTAGGTTTGTTGCAGAACGAGTTAGGTTTCCCTCGGCCCGCGTGGATTCGCAGCGCACCACGGCACAGTCACCCTGAGAAGCGGATGGAGGTGTTGCTTAATGAGCGCCGTCAGGGTCTTAGCCGATTCAGCTCACGCGGTCGGTACATCCAGGCTGCGGGATTCTGGTCGTAAGAACCTTCCGTCACATCCTGACCGGCAGAGACCCTTGTATGTTGTTTGGGACTGGTTCGGCAGAGGGAGGGGGACCGTAGAGGCCCCTGGTTGCAAGAACCGCACGTGAGCTTGGATCCCCGCCCTCTTTTCGTAGTGCCCCGGACAGTCGCTTGAGTTCAAGGCTCGTATTTGCAAGGACGTGGAAAGCGATGGCTACGAACGTGGTAGCAAGAATCGTCGGTATCGATATTTCGAAGGCTCACCTGGACGTTTACGTTCTGTCGGCCGGTGAGTCTGCCCGGTTGGATTACACGGATGAAGGGTTAGCTGAACTGACGGGCGGTCTGGGTGATCCGGCCGACACGTTGGTGGTGATGGAGGCAACAGGTAAGTTAGAGGCCAGGTGCGCTGTTCACTGTGCGCAAGCAGGTTTCCAGGTGGCTGTTGTGAATCCCAGACAGGTGCGTGATTACGCTCGTGCCACCGGGCGGCTGGCGAAGACCGATGCCATTGATGCAGAGATGATCA
>DBZV01000092.1:0-524 GCA_002311865.1 Dehalococcoidia bacterium UBA1151 | reverse complement strand
AACGACAGTGGTCAAGACTCTCCGCCATCGTATTGAAGTGCATATCCGCTGGCTTGAGCGCGAGTTGAGAAGTGCCGATGGAGATATTTCAGATGTGATCGAGATGAGTCCGGTATGGCGTGCAAAGGAGGCTCTGTTCAAGTCAGTACCTGGGGTAGGGGATGTGCTTGCGCGTACTCTGATCGCAGAGGTTCCAGAGCTGGGATCGCTAAATCGCCGTGAAATAGCGGCTCTGGTTGGCGTGGCGCCCATGAACCGTGACTCAGGCAAGATGCGCGGTAAGCAGATGATCTGGGGCGGTCGGCGTGAGGTTCGTCGAGTGTTGTACATGGCGGCGTTGACCGCCTCCACGTACAACGCTGATATGAGCCTGTTCCATCAGCGTCTAATAGCAGATGGAAAGCCGTGGAAGGTCGCGATCACCGCTGTAATGCGGAAACTTCTCATAGTCCTCAATACGGTCGCGGAGAGAGGCACTCCATGGGAGCACCGAATCGCTTGACAATAGACACAGTCGCTCACGT
>DBZV01000079.1:4901-5081 GCA_002311865.1 Dehalococcoidia bacterium UBA1151 | reverse complement strand
CGTTGTTGACCAGCACGTCGATGGTCCCAAATGCGTCCACCGTAGCGGCGTAGCAGGCCTGTATCGATGATCTGTCCGTCACCTCAAGTGTTTGCACAATCGCCTTCGCACCGGCCTTCTCAACATCGGCGGCGGTGGACTCCGCGCCGGCCTGATGGCTTGCGTAGGTCACGGTGACGG
>DBZV01000079.1:0-4700 GCA_002311865.1 Dehalococcoidia bacterium UBA1151 | reverse complement strand
AGCCCTGCACCCTCACGGCGCGGGAATGGCATTGCGCCGCAGTCGCTCACGGGAGCGGGCGCCGCGGCCAGCTCTTTGAGCCTTGCTTCGTCGGCGGTGAAGCCTATTCCGGGTGAGTCGCCCAGGATGATGTAGCCATCCTCGATGTGATTGTCGATTGTGAGTCCCTCGGGCGGGCCCAGGTCTTTGACCTCTTGCATCATGTGGTTCGGCATTGCTGCGGCGGCGTGGGCCATGTGGTTGCCAGGCGCGCCGATGATGGATACCGACAGCTCGAACAGGTAGGCCGTGTGCGCGAGTTGCATGGCGCCGGTGATGCCCAGCCGACCGCCAAACTGCACGATATCGACTGCCTCTTCCGCTATGAGCGCGAGATGATCGCCAAGGCTGCTCAGGTTCTCGCCGGTGGCCACGGCGGCGCTCACGTTCTGGCTGACGAGTTTTAGTCCCTCGTAATCCCAGCGCCTCACCGGCTCCTCCACCCAGGTGATATCGAACTGCTTCTCCATCTCGGTGATGTGACGGACAGTCTGCTTCGGCGACCAGTACTCGTTGACGTCAACACACAGAATGGGCCGCTTGTTGTTGACCGCAAGCACGTCTCTCACGATGCCCAGGCGGCGAATGTCGGCGTCAACGTCCAACCCAATCTTGAGCTTCCCGGCGTCAACCCCCATATCGGCGTACTGCTGGTAGAACGCGGCAAGCTGAACATCAGTGAGCGGCATATCGAGGCCGGATGCGTAGGCCTTCACCCGGCCTTCAGATGCGCCCAGCGTCTTCCAGAGCGGCTCCTCGTTGACGCGAGCCTTCAGATCCCAGAGCGCAGCATCAAGCGCTGCGATCGCATTGGATGCACCGCCTTCAACGCCGCCTTTAAATGCAACGTCCACCATCTTCTTGTGCAGGTCACGCACGCCGCGATGATCTTCACCTTCGATCAATGGGAAGAACTGAGCGATTCCAGCGCCACCGCCCAGTGTGACGCTCTCGATGCCCTCATCGGTCTCAAGCCACAGGACGGAAGTGCCTACAAGGTCGTTGCCGCGGGGTGAGTTGGCGTCGCCAAGTCGTCGGCCGCGTGAATAGCGATACGTGAGAGTTCGGTAGCCGGTGATCTTCAAGCGCTAACCCACCGGCTCGTCAAAGTTGACCTCAATCAGCGGGCCGCCTTCGTACATTGCTTCCATGCCGCCAGGCAGCTCGCCATAGTAAGGGCGTACTTTATCGATTGCGTCCATAACTTCACGCCGCTCCGCAGGGTCCGTGATCACGCGTGCTGTCGCAGGCAGATCTGCCTGCACCGACTGTTTCAAGTGGAACGTGAATTTGGGATTTGTCTTTACGTTCGCCAGCCAGTTCCTGGACCCAGGGCTTCCTGTGATGAAATACCTGCCCAGCGCACGGTGGTACCAGATTTCTGTTTTGGTTGGATTGCCTGATCTACGACCGATGGTCGTGATATCGATCATGTCGCCGGTTTCGAGGGCCTCAATAATGGCTGCGTCCATGTTGCTTACCTACTTCCAGACCACTTCTTCAGGCGTCGGCGGTACCTGGTATAGTCCGGCGCCCTCGCGGCGCGGGAATGGCCAGTTGACACCCGGCGGCCGGACAACCTCATCGACTTCGATTTCCGCCAGCTTCTCCTCATCGATGACGAGTCCGAGGCCGGGCGTGTCGCCCATATGGATCCAGCCGTCATCTATGTAGTTATCGGTGGTGAAACATGGCTCTCGGAACGGGTCGACCACCTCCAGCGCCAGATGATTCGGCAGCGCGGCGCCCAGCGGCGCCATGAACTCGCCGGGGCAGTTCATGAGGCAGACGGGCAACTCAAACGCGTACGCGAAGTTTGCGACCTGTCGCGCTCCCGTGATCCCCGTTGCGCTAGAGCCGAATTCCACGATATCGACCGCCTCGTTGGCGATCAGTGCGTAGAAGTCGCCGAGATCGTTGATGTTCTCACCCGTTGCCACCGCAGCTTTCACGTTCTGCGAGACGAGTTTGAGGCCTTCGTAGTCCCATCGACGCGCCGGCTCTTCAACCCATGTGATGTCGAAGTGCTTCTCGATCTCGCTGATGTGTCGAATGGCCTGCTTGGGCGACCAGTACTCGTTGGAGTCGATGGTCAGCATTGGGCGTGGCGTCACGCGCTGGAAACAGTCGTTCATGATGCCGATGCGGCGCAGGTCGGCCTCCATGTCCAGCCCAACTTTGAGCTTGCCGCCATCGATGCCCAGATCTGCCATGCGACTGTAAAAGGTGTAAATCTCATCGTCAGTCAGATTGAGGTCGATGCCTGAGGCGTACGCCTTCGTGCGCGGCTCGGAAGCGCCAAGCAGTTTCCAGAGAGGCTGGTCTGCGATCTTGGCCTTCAGATCCCAGAGCGCGATATCAATGGCGCTGATGGCGGCGACCGCCTCGCCCTCATTTCCGCCCTTGAAGACGTGATCCATCATCTTCTTCCAGAGGCCAATATTGCCCCGGGGATCCTCGTCTTCCAGGATTGGAAAGAGGGAGGCCACGTAGTCATTGCCGCCAAGTGAGACGCCAGTGACGCCTCCGTCGGTCTCGATTGAGAGGATGGAGCCAGCCTGCCACGTGCCGCTGCCGGAAGGGGAGTTCGCATCCCCCAGCGCACGGTCCATGTGCCAGGTGAATTTTCTGATGTTGTATCCGGTGATTTTCATTTGAGCTGGGTTCCTGAGATTGCGCGGCTAGCTGGATGCGAGTTCTTCGGCAGATGGGGCGGGCGTGTACTTCAACCCCGTCGCGTTTTCGATCTCTGCGGCCGTTGGCGGCACCGGGTACAGGCCTGCACCGCGCCTTCGACCCAGCGGGCTGGCCTGCGATGTTCGAGGCAGTGTTTCGACCGACAATCGCGCAAGCTCTTCCGGCACGATCTCGATGCCGTTGCCGGGGTCGTCGCCCGGGATCATCCAGCCGTCTTCAACCCGTGTGTTCGACGTAAACACCGGGTCCGGCTCCACATCAGTGACTTCCATGATCATGTGATTCGGCATCGACGGCACGATGTGGGCGTGGAAGTTGCCGGTTGAGCCGCCCAGCGTCACCGGCAGTTCGAAGCCGTACGCTGCATCGGCAAGTTGGAGCGCGCCGGTGATGCCGGTCATGCCGGCGCTGACCTGCACAACGTCGGCTGAGCCGTGGTGAAAGTACGGCAGGAAATCGCCCAGCGTGTCCAGGTTCTCGCCGATGCAGACGGCCGCCTTCACGCTGTCCTTGATGCGCCGCAGCCCCCGGAAATCCCAGCGGCGGGCGGGCTCTTCAACCCACGTGATATCGAACTGCTCTTCAATCTCTCTGACGTACCGAATGGCCTGTTTGGGCGACCAGTACTCGTTGGCGTCAATGAGCAGGGTAGGGCGATCCGTATTCTTCTTGAGCGCGTCATTCATGATGCCCACCCGGCGGATGTCAGCATCCTGGTCGAGCCCAACCTTGAGCTTGCCGCCCTTGAAGCCCAGATCGGCCATCGAGCTGTACCAGTGGCCCAACTCCTCGTCGTTGAGCGGCATCTCGATACCGCTAGCGTAGGCGAGCGCCTTCGGGGTCAAGCCGCCGAGCGTCTTCCAGAGCGGCTCGTCGTTGACCTTGGCCTTCAGGTCCCAGAGCGCAATATCGATCTGGCTGATGGCGTCACCAACGATGCCGTCGTGGCCCTTCTTGAAGGCCTTTGAGACCATGTCGAACCAGATTCCGCGCACTCCACGAGGATCTTTGCCGACGACAACCTCATCGACGAAGCTGTGGATGTTGGAACGTTCTGACGCACCACCAACGGAGATGCCGGTGAGGCCTTCGTCGGTCGTGATCTCAACGACCATGCCGCCAGCGTTTACGCGACCGCCCGGTGAGTTGGCATCGCCTTTTTTGCGAGTCAATTCGCTCTGATAGATGGTTGTCTTTACGCCTGTAACTTTCATTCGGCTGGTGTCCCTCACTATGGGTGGCTATCAGCGGGTGCGATAGGGGAGGACCGTTATCGTCTTCGTTTTTGACACGCCGGCAAGCGTACTCTGGGCGTAGTCGTCTGTCACGTGATTCGCTCTGGCGGATATCAGGCCCACTTGACCATCGAACGCGTCATACTTAGCATCGAGGACAACACAGCCTGATTGCTGGCTCACGGCCCAGAGGTTCCCCATGCCGAAGAATCGATACGAAGATGAGATTGAGGAGATTCTGCAGAACGCAGATCCCGATGATGAGATCTCGTCAAAGCGTGAAAAACCTGAAAGTCCTCCGGAATCATCCACGCCGACCTCACCCAAAGAGGGCAAACTGGTAGCCTGGGAAGAGGTTCCAAAAGAGGTACCGCAGCCCCGCCAACGCAGATCGCGCTCATCTCGAGCCAGCGGACCGCCATTATTGACGTTGAACCGCCTGATCGTCGCCGCGGTAGTTCTGTTCGTGATCGGCCTGGCCGTGCGGACGCTACTCCTGCCGATGTTCATCGCCGCCGTAGTGCTCGGCACAGGCGCGTACCTTATTAGCCAGAACGAAAAAAAGGGTCAACCCGGCGGCGCCAGCAGACGCCGCACCAAATACTGGCGCGACGCTCCCATCGACTTCGATGAGGACGATGACCAGGATCCCCCACCAAACCAGTGGAGAGGCCGCTAGCTATTCGTGCACCCTCTCCCATTTCGGGTGTATAGACCGGGGACATAGGT
>DBZV01000179.1:12969-16762 GCA_002311865.1 Dehalococcoidia bacterium UBA1151 | reverse complement strand
CTGGGGTGTGCGGCAACGGTGTCGGCGATGATTTCGGAGCCGGGCGTTGTGACCCAGGGCGGTGGACCCGGCACGATGGAGATTGGCGAGATGGCGGGCGGCGTTTCGGAGCGTGTGGAGGAGCTTGTCGCGGCGTGCAAGGACGCGGGGATTGCGGCGTCGACGCACGAGAATATCGAACTGGCGATCTGGCAGAAGTTCACGTTTATCTGCGCGCTAAGCGGCATGACGGCGATGACGCGCAAGCCGATTGGCGAGATATTCGCCCAGCCGACGACGACTGCACTGTACTTGCAGGTGCTGGAAGAGGTGGCGGAGATTGCGCGGGCCGAGGGGATTGCGATGCCGGAGTCGGCGGCGGCGGATATTTTGAAGGCGACGCAGGCGCGGGAGCCGTTCATTATTGGCTCGATGGGGCATGATGTGATCGCCGGGAATGCGATCGAGATCGGGCTGCTGAACGGGCGTGTGGTGGAGATGGGCGCGAAGCACGGGATTGCGACACCGGCGAACTTTGCGGTGATGGCGGCATTGATGCCGAGTGAGGGTGGGTAGCTAGCGCAACGAACAACGCCATAACTCGGTAGCTGCGGGGCTTGCCCCGCTTTGGCTGTGATGTGAGTACGCGTCGAAGAGCGGGGCAAGCCCCGCAGCTACCTCCATTCAAACTCGCGTGCGATTGAAGCTCTAAGAGCGGGTTGTAAGCCCGCCGTTACCGCGAATTTGTGGTCGCCCCGGGGGCGTGAAGACCGCTACGCTCTACTGCGCCTATAATCCGGCTATCTCAAATTGAACTTGTTGCGAGGTTGCTATGGCTTCGAAGAAACCGCTGCTTTTGTTGATGGATGGGCATGCCATGGTGTTCCGCGCGTGGTTCTCGATTCCTGAGCGGCTATCAAATACCGCGGGCGTGGATACGCGGGGGGTGTACGGGTTTATGAACACCTTTATTAAGGTGATCAACGACCATAAGCCGTCGCATGTGGTGCTGACGTTCGATCCGCCGGGCCCGACGTTCCGGGATGAATTATTCCCGGCGTACAAGGCTCAGCGGCCGCCTGCGCCGGACGATCTTCATGCGCAGATTCCGATGCTGAAGGATGTGATGGGCGCGTTTGGCGTGCCGGTTTTCGAGATTCCGCGCTACGAGGCTGACGATGCGATTGGGACGATCGCGGAGCAGGCTACCGAGCTGGGTATCGATACGTTGATCGTGACGGGGGACGCGGACCAGTTGCAGCTTGTCACGCCTAGCGTGAAGTTGCTGATGTACACGGGGTTTGGGGATACAAGGATCTATGACGTTGAGGCGGTTGAGGAGAAGTATGGCGGTCTTGGGCCTGACTCGGTGGCTGACCTGAAGGCGCTGATGGGCGACCCGTCGGACAACATTCCGGGGGTGCCTGGAGTTGGCCAGAAGGCGGCGCAGGGTGTGTTGCTTGGACCTCGCCATATTGAGTCTCTCTACGAGGATCTGGATGCGGTTCTTGAGACGGGCATTCGTGGCGCAAAGCGCGTGAAGGGGTTGCTGGAGGAACATCGGGATGAGGCGTTCCGCGGCAAGACGCTGACGACGATTGTGACGGATGTGCCGGGGCTGGAGTTCAAGCTGGATGAGGCGGAGTTCTGGAAGTACAACCGCGATGACGTGGTAGCTGAACTGGTGAAGTTGGATTTCAACACGGTAATCGGCCGGATCCCGAGGGTTGAGGACGGAGCGGTGGCGCCAGTTGGCCCCGCGCCGACATCGGCCAGCGCGAACGAGCCGATGCAGCTTGGATTCGACACTGAGGAGCCGCCTCCGCCAAAGGAGGTTGATGGCGACTACGAGACGGTGACGAATGCGGCTCAACTAGCGGCGCTGGTGAAGGAGCTTTCGGGCGAGCGCGGGTTTGCGTTCGATACGGAGACGACGGGTACGAACCCGGTTATCTGCGACCTGGTGGGCATCTCGGTTTCGAACGCTGAGGGTAAGGGCTGGTACGTGCCGGCTGGCCATACCGGTGGCGATCAGCTTCCGATGGACGATGTGCTGGATGCGTTGCGTCCCATATTTGAGGACCCTGGCATTCCGAAGTCGGCGCACAACGCGAACTACGATCTGATGGTGCTGGAGAAGGCCGGGATTCACTGCCAGGGGGTCGATTTCGACACAATGGTCGCCGCCGCGTTGATTGGCGAGAGGCAGATTGGCCTGAAGCCGCTGACGCTGGCTCAGTTTCAGATTGAGATGACGCCGATCAAGAACCTCATTGGGACCGGCAAGAAGCAGATATTGATGTCTGATGTGGCGATCGATGACGCCGCGCCGTACGCCGCGGCGGATGCCGATTTCACGTGGCGGCTGCGCGAGCGATTCGAGCCACAAATTGACCAGCACGGTGCACGGCGCGTGTTTGACGACATCGAGATGCCGCTGCTGCCGGTGATTGTGAAGATGCAGCGCAACGGGATGTTGATCGACAAAAACGTATTGAGCGATATGTCGAACGTTCTTGGCACGGAGATCGCCGAGATTGTGAAGGACACGGGCGAGTTGCTGGGCGGGCGCGAGGTGAATCTAAACTCTACGCGGCAACTAGCGGAGATTTTGTTCGACGAATGGGACGTGCCAAAGACCCGGCGCACGAAGACGGGCTATACCCTTGATGCGAACACGATGGAGGGCCTCCTGGATAAAGAGGGCCTGCGTCCGGAAGCGCACGAGCTGATCGGCAACGTGCTGAAGTACCGGAGCCTAACGAAGCTGAAGTCGACGTACGTTGATGCGCTGCCGCTGATGGTGGCGCCGGATACGGGGCGGGTTCACACCAGTTTCAACCAGGTTGGTTCGGCTACCGGCCGGCTCTCCAGTTCTGATCCGAATGTACAGAACATTCCGGTGCGCACGGAGCTTGGGCGGCAGGTGCGGCGGGCCTTTGTTGCGGACTCTGCGAATGGCTGGTCGTTGCTTGGCGCCGACTACTCGCAAATTGAGCTTCGGATTCTTGCGCACATGTCGCAGGAGCCGGGGTTGCTGGCGGCGTTCCATGCAGGGGAGGACATTCACGAGGCGACGGCGCGGGCGATGTACGAGATTGATGAGGGCGAAGCTGTATCGGCCGACGCCCGTCGAATCGCCAAGATATTGAACTTTGGCGTGATCTACGGGCTGGGGCCGGTGGGGGTGGCGCGCCAGACCGATCTGACTCGGAAGCAAGGTCAGGAATTCATAGACATGTATTTCGCCAAGTATCCGGGCATCCGAGATTACCTGGAGGGCGTGAAGAACGATGCGAAGCGCAACGGGTATGTGGAGACGCTAATGGGGCGGCGCCGGAAGTTGCCGGAGCTTCAATCGCCAAATCCGGGCTATCGCGCGGCCGCCGAACGGATGGCTGTGAACATGCCGATTCAGGGTACGGCGGCCGATATTGTGAAGATTGCGATGATCAACATTGATGCGGAAATGGAACGCCGGAAGCTTGAGTCTCGTATGTCGATACAGGTGCATGACGAGTTGATATTCGAGGTGGCGCCGGGCGAGCTTGAAGAGATGACGGGCCTGGCAAATGAGTACATGCCGGGTGCGATGGATCTTGCGGTGCCGCTGAATGTGGAGACTAAGAGTGGGCCTACCTGGGGGGATATGTCGTAATCAGGCAACTGCGTCGCGGCACTTTGACAACTGCGTTGCTGCACATTTGGGACCGAAGACCGGGTTGTTTGTTGGCGTGAGGTTTTTCGGTTGATGGGGCGTGTTGCTACGTTCACCGTTGCAGGATGAGGTCCTCACGGCCCGCGGAGCCGGACC
>DBZV01000179.1:0-12923 GCA_002311865.1 Dehalococcoidia bacterium UBA1151 | reverse complement strand
ACAGATGTCATGGGTCCACTTTTCGGGAAGCATTGATGAAACGAGAAATCGGCGACGCTGGGAGACGGGAATGAAAGAGGATCGGGGTCTCGTCAGGATTATGTCGATGACTGATCCTGGATCGATGGCTATCGCTGGGCAGATTCTTTCGGATCACGATGTGCCGCATGTGGTGCATGGCGACAACAGCCAGTATTTGTATGGCGCGCTCAATTCTGCGATGAGCGCGACTTTGCTGGTTGAGCGGCGCTACTTTCAGAGTGCGATGGAGCTGCTGGACGGCATGCCAGGGCTGCAGCCGTTGCCTGAGAAGTGATTCGCTCGGATTCGGCAGAGACCTCAGGCCGGCTCATCAGCCGTCGGCAGGTCCTTTGGCGATTCGTCTCTTCCTTCTGGTGGTGAGCCGAACAGCTGCGTGGTGAGGAAGAACGCCAGCCCGACGAGGATTGCTACATCCGCCAGGTTGAATACCCCGTGGAACCCGTCGTCTATCCAATCCAGCACCGAGCCGCCGATAAGTCTGTCGAGCAGGTTTCCGAATGCGCCGCCGGTCATGAGTCCAACGTAGAGCGAGCCGGAACTGTTGGTTTGCCATGCCCACCGGAAAATGAGAACGACTGCCAGTCCTGCGGCCCCGAGAGCCAGGATGCCGAGAGGGCTGTTGCCGAGTCCGATTGGGGCATCAGAGTTGTACAGAATTCGCAGTTTGACATCGCCAATAATGCCGACGACCGAGTTGCCAAGGAAGTGGAAGATTAGCGCTTTGGAGAGCACATCAGCAGCAAGCGTTACGCCAAATGCCCACAGCAGGATGCCCCTGTAGTTTCGAGTATTGCTCACGTTTTCGATTTCATGGAATTCGGTTCGCTTTTTTACAGTGTGGGAGTGCCTCAGCCCCAAACTTTGCTGCTGACTGGTCCCTCTAAATTTTGTATACGAATGATTGCGCTATCAGGGGTTTCGCTGATCAGTGGGGGCGATCGTCTGACTCCGCTGCTCGGCCCATTGACTGTGCGTGTTTCTTACTGCGGATGGCGAAGATGATGACGGTCACGGGAATCGCCACGATGATGATTCCCAGGATGATGACGATGGTGATTGCGCTGAGGCCGGTGGTGACGTCTATTTGGTGCTGGATCCACTTCCAGAGTGTGGGATCAACGGACTCTGAGTGGTGGGCAACCGGGGCGAGTGGCGCTGCCATGGCGGGCTAGTCGCCTTCGACGGGTTGGAGGATGGTGTCGCCGGGCTTCATGTAGCGGCTGGAGTATTTTCGTTCTTTGATTGAGAGGCTGATGACGCCTGCCGCCAGCAGGGTGACAAAGCCGCCGAAAAAGGCCGGATTGTAGGTGTCGAAGACATCGAAGACGATGCCAAATGCGAGCACCGCTGCTGCCCCGCCAATTTGGTGTGCGAGGTTGATCAGGCCGGAGAGGGTGCCAAGGGTTTTCACTCCGTATACGTCGGCCGTCAACGATGTTGTGAGTGGGACGGTTGCGAGCCATGAACCGCCACCGATGATGGCGAATGCCCAGAGCGCAATATTGGCGGGCAAGACGAGGAATGAGAGAAACGCGACAGCCCTGATCAGGTAGACGATACCGAGGAGGGTCTTTCGCTCCATCTTGTCGGAAAGGAACCCGATGGTGATCACACCTACCGCGTTGATGCCCATGAGGAGGCCGAATGCGATTGCCGCTTTGCCTGCGGAGATGTCCTGCTCGACGGCCCAGCGGACGAAGTGGACGGAGATGCTGGCAGTGGTGATGCCGCAGACTACGTAGGCCAGGGAGAGCTGCCACATTGGCGCTGATGAGTAGGAATCCTGCCATCGATCGATTGCTAGCGGCCCGGTGGTTACTTCTGGCGGTGGGGGATCGAGCGCTTCTGGGGTGCGCTCGTAGCCATCCTGCTTAAGCCCCATGTCTTCCGGTTTGCTTTTCAGCAAGAAGAAGAGGAGGGGAAGGCCGAGCGCGAGCATGACGACGCCCATTACGACCCATGCGGTCTGCCAGTTGTACTGGATGAGCAGGTAGGCGGCGAAGGGAACGAGGATGAGTCCGCCGATGGAGCCTCCGGCTGCAAGGATGCTCATGGCCGTGCCTCGTTTGGCACGGAACCACTGAGCGACTACCGGTCCGCCCGTAGAGAACATGATTCCTCCTGAGAAGAAGGAGATCACGAAGCCGTACACGAATATCAGCATGTAGGCGTTTGTGACGAAGGCCATCGCGATTCCGCCCAGGCCCATGGGGATGAAACTAAGGATGATGACGGGGCGGCCACCGTACTTATCGGTGAGGTTGCCGAATAGTGGCTGTGACGCGCCGTTCATGAGCCAGCCGAGCGATGCAGCTACGGAGATTAGCGTCACTGATGCGCCGAAGTCATCCTCCCACGTTTTGACGAAGACGCCGTAGGAACCCCGCACTCCGACGCCGACGAAGGCGGTGAAGAATAGTGCCGCGATGACGTACCAGCCGTAGTAGGCGGTGCTTGCTTTGCGGAAGAAGTTTGTCATCAAGGTGAAAGGTTAGTGGTGAGGTGCGGGCATATCAAGGCGGAGGGGCAGATCGATCACCCGATAGCTGTTGGGCTTGCCTCACCAAAGGCGCACGTAATGGGTGCGATTCAATGTCACGCACCAGCACCTCCGCCGTGGGGCCGGGCAAGCCCGGCGGCTACCCCTCTATGCCCAACTTATGCGCCAGATCGATGAAGCTGGTTGCTCCTACGTTTATTCCGGGAGCCGCTTCTAGATCGGCTTTCCGTTCGCCTGTGCCGTACTCGGTTGGGCGGGCTACGAAGGCTGTGGCGAGGCCGTATTTCTGAGCGGAGAGCAGGTCTCCGTTGTGGGCGGCGGTCATCATTACTTCGTGCGGCTCAAGGTTGAGCAGGTTTGCTGTTGAGAGGTAGACCTTTGGGTCAGGTTTGTAGCTGTTTACGAGGTCGCCTGAGAAGATGACGTCCCACGGCAGGCCGCCGTATTTGGCCATGTTTACGAGGAGCCCGATGTTGCCGTTGGAGAGCGTTCCGATGATGAACTTGGACTTCAGCATGGTGAGTCCTTCGACGGAGTCTGGCCACGGGTCGAGCCTGTGCCATGCGCGATTGAGTTGGTCGGTCTCTTCTTCAGACAATCCGGTGATGCCAAACTCGGGTAGGAGTATGTCGAGTCGTTCGCGGTGCATCTGGTCGGCGGTTCTCCACTCGCGCTCGCCGTCTCGGAACTCCTGCATGCCGTCGCTGTAGCCGGCTCGCCAGCGGTCGGCGAAGGCTTGCCAGTCGGCATCAACGCCCAGTCGTGATCCCACTGCGCTGATCTCACGTGTGATCGATGTTCGCCAATCGACGACCGTGCCGAATACGTCGAACACGAGAGCTTTCACGTGGGAGGTATCGTTGGCCATTGAGAATTTCCACTCCGCTGGGTTATGGCGTTTGGCAGGCATTATCGTTCATAACTCGTCTCGACACGGAGCGGGGTGGGTGCGATGCTTGGCCTGATTCGGTCCGGGATTCGAATCGATTGGTCGTAATGGAGGTTCGAGATGCTGGTTACACAGGCGATTGCAGAGATTCTGAAACGGGAGCACACTGAGTACCTCAGTTGCTTCCCCACGACCCCTGTAATTGAGGCGGCGGCCGAGGTTGGAATCAGGCCGATAATCTGCCGGCAGGAGCGCGTTGGAGTTGGCATTGCTGACGGCTACGCGCGCGTGACGAACGGCAAGACGCCGGCGGTGTTTGCGATGCAGTACGGGCCGGGTGTGGAGAACGCTTATGCGGGAATCGCGACGGCGTATTCAGACTCATCGCCGGTGTTGCTGCTTCCGCTGGGGCATCCTCGTATGACACAGGATACGCACCCGTTGTTTAGCTCGATGCGATCGCTTGCGTCGGTGACGAAGAGCGTCGAACAGTTGACGGTGCCCGAGCGGTTGCCGGCGGCGATGCGGCGGGCGTTTTCTCAGCTGCAGAACGGTCAGCCGGGACCGGTGATGGTGGAGATACCGGCAGATGTGGCGGCTTCCGAGATCGATGCTGAGCTGGTTGCCGCGTATCGTCCGGCGCCGGTGGTGCGGTCGATGGGCGATGCGCAGGAGATTACGTCGGCTGCGGAGTCGCTGCTGGGGGCTGAGCGGCCCGTGATTCTGGCTGGCTCAGGTGTGTTGTACGGCGAGGCGTGGGATGAGCTCACTGAGCTCGCGGAGTACTTGCAGGTGCCGGTTGCGACGACGATGGCGGGCAAGAGCGCATTTTCTGAGACGCATCCGCTGGCGCTGGGCAGCATGTCAGGGGTGATGAGCGATCCGGCGCTGAAGTTCTTTGGCGAGGCGGACCTGGTGCTGGCGGTTGGCACGAGCCTGACGATTCACGGAATGGTGACGCCGATTCCTGCGGGCAAACGGATCATCCATGTCACAAACGACCCGATAGATATTGGCAAAAGCTACGATGTGGATCACGCGATTCTGGGCGATGCGAAGCACGTGCTGCGCCAGTTCATTGACGTGGTGGCGGACTTGAAGGGCGACGAGCCGGTTGATCCGAACGACGGGCCTGCGGCTGAGATTGATGCAAGCCGTTCAGCGTGGATGGCGTCGTGGATGCCCAAACTGGAGTCGGAAGAGCGGCCGATCAACCCTTATCGGGTCATCCGGGAGTTGATGTTGAACGTTGACCCGGCGGAGGCGATTGTGACGCACGACTCCGGCAATCCCCGTTTCGAGATCATGCCTTTCTACCGCTCGAATGGTCCTCGGACGTATCTGGGGTGGGGCAAGTCGCACCAACTGGGGACGGGCCTGGGGCTGGCGATTGGGGCGAAGCTGGCCGACCCGGAAAAGATCTGCGTGAACATCATGGGGGACGCCGCGTTTGGCATGACAGGGCTCGATTTCGAGACGGCGGTGCGGTCGGATCTGCCGATAACGACGATCGTGTTGAATAACGGCACGATGGCGGTTGAGATTTCGCACATGGAGACGTCGCACAGCATGTATGGCACGCGTGATCTGGGCGGCGGCTATGCGGATATTGCGCGTTCGCTGGGTGGCTGGTCGGAGCGTGTGGACGACCCTGACGAGGTGGGCCCAGCAATTTTACGAGCGGTTGAGGCGAATCGGAACGGGGAGGCGGCGCTCCTGGAGTTCATGACGTCTGAGGAGCGGGCGTACTCCAATATGAGGCCGTTTTCTTGAGTGCCTGCCGCACGGGCACTGGGCGCGGAGCCGCCGGGGAGAGGGCGCATGGTGGGGCTGTTCTATGTGCCCGTGCGACAGGCACGTGACTGAGGATGCGCTGGCGTTTCAGCCGGCGTGGCAGATTGCGGAGCGGATTCGGGCGGGTGATCTTTCGCCGGTTGAGGCGACTGAGTATTTTCTGGGTCGGATTGCGAAGCTGGATGGAACGCTGAATGCGTTCATTACGGTGGCTGGAGATCAGGCGCTTGAGGCGGCTCGTGAAGCGGAGAAGCGGCTTGCCGAGGGTGGCGATGTTCCGCCGCTGCTAGGTGTGCCGATTGGTCTGAAGGACCTGGAGATGACGGCAGGGATGCGCTCGACGATGGGCTCGCCTGCGCTGCGGGATTATGTGCCGGAGACCGACTCGGTGGTGGCCGAGCGGGTGCGGGCTTCGGGCGCAATTATTATCGGCAAGACGAGCACGCCCGAGATTGGCATATCGTTCAACACGACGACTGACAACGCCATCAGCGGAGTCTGCCACAACCCGTGGGATGTTGCTCGTACAACGGCTGGCTCCAGTGGTGGCTCGGCGGCGGCTGTGGTCTCCGGGATGCTGCCGTTTGCAACGGGATCGGATGCCGGTGGGTCGATACGGATACCGGCGAGCTTCTGCGGTGTGTACGGCATTAAGCCATCGCATGGGCGGGTGCCGCGGGCTAACGGCTACGGCGACCCTGAGCCGAACCAGTTTGCGCAGTCGGGTCCGATGACGCGGGATGTGCGCGATGCGGCGCTATTGTTGAGCATTCTTTCGGGGCCGCATCCGGCTGATCCGAACTCGCTGGTACACAAGTCTGGCATCGACCTGGCGACGGAACGCGAGCCTGATCTGAATGGCGTGAGGATTGGCTGGTCGCCTGACTTCGGGTACGGGGTGGTGGACTCAGATGTGTCGGATACGGTGCTGATTGCGCTTCAGAAGTTGAGGGCCTTTGGTGCGGTGGTTGAAGAGGTGGAGCTGCCGCTTGAGGCGGAGTTGATCGAGCATTTCTGGACGATTTTTTCGGCGAACGCATTTGCAGCGTTTGGGCATCTCAAGGATCAGAGTCCCGTGCAGTTGGGGCCGGATGGGCTTGAGGCGATGCGGATGGGTGCGGAGGTTAAGGGCTCGGACTATGCGCGCTCGGTACGGCGGGTAGCTGATCTGAAGCTGAAGATGTCGGCGGTGATGAAGCGGTATGACTTCATCGCATCTCCAACCACGTCGATAACGGCGTTCGATCCGAACAATCGGCCGGACGAGGTTGATGGGCGGAAGTTTGACGGTATCTACGGGTACTTCCCGTTCACGTATGTATTCAACATGACGGGCCAGCCTGCGGCATCGATTCCGGCGGGGCTTACCGGTGGTCTACCGGTGGGGCTACAGATTGCGGGCCGGTATGGCGACGATCTGGGCGTGTTGTGGTTATCGGCGGCGCTGGAGAAGGTGTCGCCGTGGGCGGGCATCCGCCCCCTGGTTAGCTAAGGTGCTCGCCGCACGAGCACTTAGCGCGGGGCGCTGGGGAGGGGTGCGGACGGCTCAGGGGTGCGCGGGTTCAGGTCCTTCGACTACGGCGCGGGGCCGCCTTCGCTCAGGATCACATGGCGGGCTACGTTGTAGCCGATTTGTCATTTCACCACTCAGTCGTCCGGTGGCTCGGACTGAAGGAAAACCCCCATGTGGAATGAGCCGTTTGGGGCGCAAAAAACGTGAAAAGTTGCGCCGATGGAGCGGTGCGCAGGATACACGCCGCCGTGTAGCTTGGGGATATGACAACTCAGACGACGGTACCGACTCCCACCCGCACCCGTGTGACGGAGCCCGACAACGCTGACGCCGTAATTCAGGCACTTGGCAACCTGGCCCGTGGCCAGGAGCGGGGGCTACCAAATTATGTCCTGGAGCAGCTTACGCTGCAGGTGATTGAAGCCTCTGGAGTCGACAAAGCCCGTTTGGAAGCCGCCGCCTGATTTAGGCATTCGGGCTGAGATCGTTTGTGTAGGCCGCTCCATTGGGTGCGGTCTTCTGGTTTAACCCGATTTCGGACCTATCGTGCTGGCTATGCGCACAGGTCCCGGCAGACGTCGAACCCTGTGGCATCAGGCAGCCGCAGATCGAGCACCATCAGATCAGGATTTACGCGGAGGGTGTGCGCAGTTCCGTCAGCAGCGGTGGTGGCGACGGCCACTTCAAATCGCTCCCGCGTGAACAGGTCACGGAGGCTCTCAGCGATACCGGGATCGTCTTCGACCACCAGTATTTGATTGTGCGATTGCAAGTGGAGTCGTGCTCCCGATCCGGGCTCCGGATGACGTTTAGTCGTGAGATTCACGGCTATCGCATCCTGTTTATCTGGCAATCCTTCTGGAAACCTTAAGAGAAGGGTGGGGCGGGTGTCACGGCTACCCATGTGATGTTGTGAAGGTTCAGACCGTTTCTAGCGCGGCAATCCCAAGCTCTGAGGAGATGCTGTCGAACCACTCGATAACTTCTTTGTGGAGCGGGATGCCTTCCGCGCGGCGCACGAGTTCTTCTTCGTGTTCTGGAAGGCCTGCATAGTAGACACGATCGTGGCCGGGCGCTGGGGGGGTGTCGGCGAGGTAACGGAGAAAGCTGTCCATGTCCGCCTTGAACTTATCGACATCTGTGAAGGCGTCGATACTGTAGGCCGCCATGAACCCAGTCATGCGTCCAGCGCCGTAGTCGCCAAACTGGCCTGACGCGAGGATGCCTGAGAACACCTGCGCTATCACGCCGAGGCCGTAGCCTTTGTGGGAGCCGAGTTCACGAGTGCCGCCGATCGGGAGCATCCATGTGTGCTCCGGCATCTCTTGTTCTTCCATGATGGGGGTGCCGTCTTCAGCGGCCATCATTCCCGGCAGGAGCGTTGCGCCGGTTCGGCGTGCCAATCCCATCTTGTTGGCAGCGACGGCTGCGGAAGATATATCGAGCACAAACGGCGGTTCGACGCCGGTTGGCACGGCCCAGGCGTGGGGATTGGCGCCGTATCTGGGCTCTGCGCCGAAGGTGGGCATGGTGTTTTTACCCCCGCCCGTGATGGCGTAGCCGATCATATCGTGAGGCAGCGCGCGCATGGCGTGGTAGGCCATCATGCCGAAGTGGCGACTGTTGTCGATGGTCACGGCGCCCATGCCCACGTTTCGGGCCTTTTCGATGGCCATGTCCATGCACTTCGCACCAACGACGAGGCCCAGGCCTTCGTCTGCGTCGACGTTGGCGGTTGAGAGTGTTTCGCGGAGGATCTTGAGTTCAGGCGTGGGGTTCACGAACTTGTCGTTGAACATTTCCACGTAGCGTCGGAGCATGTTGGATACGCCATGTGTGTCGACGCCGCGAACATCGGCGGAGACCAGGACTTCGGAAGCGAGTTCGGCGTCGCTGGCGCTCATTCCCATCTTCAAGAAGATGTCCGTGACGGTGCGGTCCAGCGCGTCGGGCATGACGCGGACTTCATCTTCTGGCGCAACGTGAAAATGCTCTAGCAACCTGGCTCTCCTGCGAATGAGTGATGTCAACGCGGCGAGATTGTATATCCGCGTGAAGCGAATATGGGCCGCTACTTCGCGTCGGCAAGCTCCAGCACGATGGTTGCAATCGCCGCTGCGTACTCAGCTGTTGCCGTGACATTTACGGCATCTGGCCAGCGGTCTGCTTGTTGGTGGAAGGTTGCGTGACCGCCGACGATGGACAGGTAGCGACCGCCGCGACCGTGTATCTCCTCCGCCTCGCCGCCGCGGACTTCTCCGGTTGGGACGATGGTGAGTTGGCTGTCTGTGAGGTGTTTGAGTGCGATAGTCTCCATCTCGGCGTCCGATGTTTGCAGGTGGGGACTCCAGTTCACGGCGGCGCCGATGGATGCGCCAAGGTGGACCCAGACCGACGCTCCTATGGGCAGGTCGGGGTTGCTATTGATGAACGACTTCAGCCCAATGTGGCCGAGTTCGTGACCGGTGGAGGCGAGGAACTTCACGGTGCGCTTGGGCGTCGTTTCGCTCAGGGTCCGGATGATCTCCAGCCAGCCTGCGATGCCGCCGCCTCGCTCTGCTGCGCACTCCCACCATCCGCTACGCGGCGTCATGACGACGATTGGCGGCAACTCGGCATTGCTGCCAGCGATTTCTGCCACGACGTTGAACGCTCTGGCGGGGGTGCGGGTAGCGGTTGCGACGACCTTCGCGACGGCTCCTCTTGCGGCATTCACCCACAGCCAAAACTTTTCCTCTGCACTGACTTGCAGGACGGGTATGCCGAACGGCTCGGTGAAGCTGGGGGCGTTGCTGGGCGCCAACGCGGCCGGGTTCGACGTGGTGATAGCTACGATCGCGGCGAGATCATTGCTACGGCGGGCCTGGTGATATGCCGAATCGCCAAAATTTGGCGCCAGGTCGAACAGCCCAATATCAGCGTTGGCCCCGAGAATGCCTGTCACGCCGCCTGGCCCTGTATACGAGCAGTCGAAGAGTGGCATGCCGTCGATTCGGCGGCCGTCGATTTCTATGTAGTTCTCGCCGGGGTCGACTCGCTGTAGTGGCAGCGACTCGAGCGCGGCTTCGACGCCGAGCTGTTCGGCGCGTTCCGCGAGCCAGTGCGCGGAGGCGGTGTCGACCTCGGACCCGGTGCGGTGCCAGCCCTGTGCGTCGTACTCGCGGATGATCTCACTGACCCGATCCTCGATTGCGGTCAATGGAGCGCCCTGGTGCGCACTATTCGCCCTCAAGCGCTCGCAGGATGCCTTCGCCCTCTCGCTTCCAGAAGTCGAAAAGTATTGTGATGTCGGTGCCGATCGAGAAGTGACGGACGCCCATGTCGAGGTACTTCTTTGTCTGATCGGATGAGCCGATCTCGGCCCGTGCCGCTACGCCCGCGGCGATGGCCAACTTGAACGTCTTGTCGTGTGCGGCGACGACGTCCGGGTGACCGAACTCGCCGGGGTGGCCAATGTTCATGGCGAAGTCCGCGGGACCCCACTGAACCATCTCAACGGCAGGTTCGGCGAGGATCTCTTCGAGGTTGTCGACGGCGCCCTTCTTCTCGATCATGAACGCGAGCACCGTGTCGGCGACGCCCTGCACGTATTCCGCGGTGACGCCGTAGCCCATGTACGAGTTGCGGCGAGTGGCGACGCCGTAGAGGCCGCCGTGGTCCGGGTGGTCTGGCCGGGCGGCGACGATGCACTCTCGAAGCTCGTCCATACTGCGCACGTCTGTGAAGAGCACGCTGGAGTAGCCGGCGCCGATTCCACGCTGCGCGAGGAATGGCATGAGGCTCTGGTCGATCTTGATCATTGAGCCGAGGCCGTAGAGTTCCGAGGTGCGACACATGTTGTCGAGATCGTGGAGGTCGGAAGGGCCATATTCGGCTACGAATTCCACGTAATCGTAGAGCCCGGTGTGGCCGATCGCCTCAATTTCCGCGGGCCACACGCTGTGAATGTGCGTGCTGAGTGTGGGCTTGCCTGCCTCCAACTTCTCTCGCAAAACGTTTGGTCTCATGGCGTGATTCTCCGGATGGCTTCGTGGTTAGAATTCGCGCCGCAATCATAGAGGAAAATGGAGAGTCCTGAGCGGCCAGTGTCTGGCTACTGGTAGCCGAGGGGCTTGCCCCTCCCAGCGGAACCTCAGCATTTGCTGACTCAATCAACGGGCATCGTGCATCCGACGCGGGGCCGGGCAAGCCCGGCGGCTACCGGACCGCTTGCAGCGCCTGAGCCTGTCTGCAGACGTGGTCTGCCGAGTGTCGGACAAAAAAAGCCTGGCGTCTACTTCGCGGTGGCTCGCAGGGCCTGATCGAGGCCGTGGATGTGGCCTACTGCGTAGGCCCAGTAGCGGTGGCCCCAGTCGGTATCGCCATCCATGTGGATGGCGTGATCGGGCGTCATCCAGCCATCGAAACCGGCGTCGTGGTAGGCCTGCATTGCAGCTGTCATGTCGGCGTTGCCGGTGTTTGGGAAGGTCTCCTGGAAGTCGTTCAACTCGCCTTTGATGTTTCGGAAATCGACTGAGAATATTTTCCCTCGCTTGCCGAAGTCCAGTATCTCCGCGGGAATATCGCATCCCATCTCGGTGAAGCAGCCCTGGCAGAAGACGACGCCTGAGTTGGGGCTGGGTACGAGGTCAAGGAACTTCCGAAAGGCGTCTGCGCTGCGCATGATTCGCGCCACACCCGCAATTGCCGGGACGGGCGGATCGTCCGGGTGCAGGCCCAAACGCACACCCGATTCTTCGGCGACCGGGAGGACTGCCTCCAAGAATCGGCGCAGGTTCTCCCACAGCATCTGGTCGGTGATGATCCTGCGCTCTTTCTTGCGTATGAGTTTTGTGTTCACGCCGCTGTTGGGATGCTCCATCAGCTTGGCGCCCTCAACGTCAAGCATCTTGAAGCGTGTTGCGCGCGCGCCGGCGCGTTCTGGGGCGTCGGTGGAAGTGCGATAGATGCGCAGTGCGTGCATGTTGTAGATCAGCAGGCCGATTCCGGCCTCGCCAACGCTGCGGATGGTCTTCTTGTAGTTCTCGATCTGCTCATTTGCGCCTTCAAGTCCGAGCATCCAGCGGTAGGTCCACTCCCACGGCGCCATACGCAGGGCAGCCCACTCCAGACCGTGTGATTTCACGAGATCATGCGTGGCGGTCAGGGTCCCGCGGGTGTAGAAGCCTCTGTCTCCTCGACGAGGTTCTGGCGCGCCGGAAACGCCATCGGCGCCAATCTGCGCGGCGAACTTGAGCCGGTCCTCAGAAAAGTCGGTAGACAAAAAAACCTTAACCACTATTGCTCCTTAAAAACTAACTGGTGCGTCCACGATCGAACGCTGATGCTGCAGAGTCCAGTATCGCCTCGACGCGCTCTGGATGACTCCGATGGTACTGATGAATTGCGTCGCCAACCGCGGCTCGAAGGTCGTCCGATCGGTCGCGAAGTTCCTGATATGCGGTGCCGGTATCCGACTCTGTTTTGCCGTCCGAAGTCACTGCATCTAGCGGCACGTAGTTCAGCGATCCGGCGCCGTTTGGCATCTTGTCCGAGTACACCTCAAGCTCGGCCAGGGTGGGCCGCTCGAAGTATGGATGGTCCACGCAGTTGCCATAGCGATTGCAGTCACCGATGTGGTTGAACCGCCACGCGAGGACGGTCCCCGCGGGCGCATGATCAGAGTTGGATATTGTGGGAGCCTCCGCCATTTCAGAATTGTCGCGTCAAGAGCGGATCACCGATCCGCCGCTATCGATACGCCCACGTTAATCTCGTCAAATAATTGAATGGCTAGCCGACCACCAGATTCAGGAGCTTGTTGGGTACGTAGATTTGCTTGCGGATCTGCTGGCCATCTGTGTAGGTCTGGACGTTGGATTCTGCCATCGCGGCGGCGGCTACCGTCTCCTCAGTGGAGTCGGCGGGCATCTCCATGCGGGCGCGCAGTTTGCCGTTGATCTGCACGACGATGGTGACCGTTTCGGCGATGGTCAGGTCTTCATTCCACGACGGCAGGTTCTGGGTGTGGATCGAGTAGTCGTGGCCGGTGCGTTCCCAGAGTTCTTCGGTGATGTGCGGTGCGATTGGGGCAAGGATTAGCAGGATGCGTTGGATGGATTCGCTCCACGTGTCCGGCGATACGCCGCCGGCGTCCCACGCTTTGGCAAGCTCGTTTGTGTACTCCATGAGGCCGGCGATCACGG
>DBZV01000188.1 GCA_002311865.1 Dehalococcoidia bacterium UBA1151 | reverse complement strand
CCAAAGGATGGGGTCCACCTCACTCCCCCGCCCATACCGTGATGGGGAAGTGGCTGGGCTGTTGGAGGCCTTGAATCCCGTAACTCGAGACGTAGCTACACTTTATCTGTGGGAGATGGGGATATGTGGGGGGGCAATGGCATCTTTCTATGGTCATGAGACACCATCAAGAACTTGATCTCTGCCCACGTCTTGAAACGGACTCGATCGGTTCACTCGAGAGACACGCGAAAGATTCTCCGAATTACTTGTACGGAGTCCCGCGTCAGCCTCTTGATCCCGCCCCACGACAGAACATCGACGGCGGTAGGTGCCTGGGGTGCCTCGGACAAAGCGCCCTGATCGATCCAGTCCATTATCAGTTGGATGGTGTCCGGGGGAAGGGGGTCTCCACCCACGGGCATCTGGGGACCGACATTTTCGGCGCCACGCAGCTTCTGAACTAGGAGGCTCTCACCACTGTTCCCCGGTACGACCAGAGGTCGGCCCTTGTCGAACGTGGAAGCCACACCGAGGAGTTGCTCGAAGGACTGGCCCGCGAACAGAATCAACCCCGCTCCCGAGAACCCGCCGAAGGCGAGGGTCTCTCCGGTATGACATCCGGAGACGGCACAACTGGCTGTCAAGATGGGCTGTATCTGGGTCTCGTAGTCGATTGCAGGGTCCTGCGCTGCTGCCATCTGTGTCCAGCCCGCCAGCGATCCGCCCAGCAGGAGGACCCATCGTGTTGCATTCTTGTTGCTCATTATCGGCCTTCCTCGAATATCCACCGAAACTCCAGTCCGTCATGCCGCCGACACCTCCCAAGTTGCTATCCAACTAGGCTGATCGAACCTTTTGTGAAGGCGTGCTCTGAGCCGGGTGATATCGTCTTAGATCCCTTTGCAGGGTCACGAACTACGGGTGAGGTGGCAATGAAATACGGCTGCTATTTCGTCGGGTAAGAAATAAATGCGATTTCTGTAAGCTGTGTAGAAAGAGGTTTGAGGGTTTGGTGGGGAGCAACTGTTGGTGTTAAACAATACAAGGATTAAGAACTTTGTGATTGTCTTCAACACTTAGAAAAATGCTGCCTAACGAATCCCCACTGCAATCTTAGTTCAGCCTCTTCCTTTTCCATCGACACGTCGATCTGTTTCCTATGATCCCAGGCACCACCGAGAAAATAGTCGGGCAGATGGTTTGCAACGAGCCACGTGCCAACAAACAAAGGCAACACAATTCCGTATTCCACTAATGGATTATTGACTTCTCCTTTGTCTGCAATTCCGTAACTCAGCCCACCACCTATAAACTGACCAATATTGAAGGATTCAGACGATTCACACGCCTTTTGAGTAGTATGGTGGTGCCCTGGAAGCCGTCTTTACGCAAGTGAAGAACCGGCTGGTCCTTTCTCGCGATTGAGGTGGACCCCATCCTTTGGACAGCCGGGCAGCGGGCGGCCGCTCTTTTGTCCTCGGGGGCACTCGCGACACCCTGTGACGAGCCAGAGTCGGCATACCAAACCGTTTCACCTTCTTCGTCATAGAAGGCCTGCGAGCCACCTTCCGCGCCACCGTACAGGACAACTCGCGTTGTTAGGATTGTCGCTCAGGGTTATCACCGCGCCTCCCCTGGTTGCCCCAAGAACTAACTGAGTCTCCCCGTTTTCATTGAGCAGTGCGAAACCTGGCGCCAATTCGCCGTCTGGGAGTTCTATCGACGTCTGAGATCTCATCTTGGTCGCTCATACCTCTTCTCCATGCCCAGATGGCCTCAAAATCTAGTCATGCTAACGCAGGAATCAGCTGCGACCAGATACGCCGTTTGGATCGATCACCCGATCAACCTGTCGAATCGCCGGTCGGATGTCGAGACTACCGCGCAACTCGTCAACTGCATTCCATGTTATGCTTCGCGAATTCACATACTAAGTGCGACAGAGGGCGATCTGGGATACCGTAGACTCCTAACTGGCGAAAGAAGGGAGACTACGTTGGCGTATCACCAGATCACCCGTGAAGAACGATACACCATTTGGGCGCTGAGACGCCATGAGAAATCCATGGCTGAGATCGCGCGGACCCTGGGCCGACATCGAAGTACGATCCATCGAGAGGTCCGACGCAATTGCGGACGAGCCGACGGATTCTATCGGCCTCTGCAGGCGCACGGCTACGCACGCACCCGGCGATCGCACTCACGACGAAACTTCCGCCTCACCGCGCAGGACTGGCACATGGTCGAGGTCCTGCTGATGAAGGAGGACTGGAGCCCCGAGCAGATCGCCGGCAGACTGGATCTCGAAGGACGTCTCCAGATCTGCCATGAGACCATCTACCGACACGTCTGGAACGACAAGCGACACGGCGGATTGCTGCACCCCCACCTGCGACAAGCCACCAAGAAACGGCGAAAGCGACACGGCACCTACGACTCTCGAGGACGACTGGCAGGCAAGAGACCCATCGAGCAGCGCCCAGCCGCAGCAGACAACCGATCCCGCGTTGGCCACTGGGAGGCCGACACCATGCTCGGCGACGGCAAGCCCTGCGTCGTCACCCTCGTGGAACGCAAGACCGGATACCTCGAGATCGGCAAGCTCAATGCACGCACCTCCCAGCAGCTCAGCCGCCGGACCACGCAGCTGATCCAGCGCCAACCCCGCCCCGTCCGCACTGTCACCGCCGACAACGGCACCGAATTCCACGGCTACGCCGACATCGAGCGTGACACCGATGCCCGCTTCTACTTCGCAACGCCCCATCACGCCTGGGAGCGAGGAACCAATGAGAACACCAACGGACTCATTCGACAGTACCTACCCAAGAGACAGAGCATGGCCTCACTCACGCAGCATGAGTGCAACGCCATCGCTCAAAAGCTCAACCGAAGACCACGAAAACGACTTGGATACCGAACACCAGAGGAGTGCTACCATCCCTGACTGTCGCACTTCAAAGTTGATGCGAGG
>DBZV01000002.1:5929-6189 GCA_002311865.1 Dehalococcoidia bacterium UBA1151 | reverse complement strand
TCTTACAGTCAGCCATTTCGACACCAACCAAGTTTCGATCTTTTCGATTTTCATTTTGAATATCCTGAATAATGTATATGCGAGCTTTATACACCTTCGTATATCAGTAATTCGTAGTCTTGCCCACAAATATCACACAGAAGTTGACAAATAACATCTAGAAGTTACGCTGTCGGAGGCGCGCTCCGGCGCGTACAAGGGAATGCACCTGCTGCACACTTCGATGAAGGTTGTTGTGGCGGTTTGACCCTGTAAAGACA
>DBZV01000002.1:5455-5645 GCA_002311865.1 Dehalococcoidia bacterium UBA1151 | reverse complement strand
TCACCGAAAAGGGAGATACCGTCGAGAAAATAGTCGAGGTTACTCCCACCTCTGTACCGACGGGCTTCAGTGATATCCCGCGGAGCAAGACGCTCATCATGGCGGGACTCGGTGGCGAGCATCCCGGGGCGTTCACAGACGTTGAGAATTTCAATCCTCACGCTGGTGGGATATCCAGGAGTGGTCTGTA
>DBZV01000002.1:1135-5389 GCA_002311865.1 Dehalococcoidia bacterium UBA1151 | reverse complement strand
ACCAGGCGGCGACAGAGGGACTCTTCTACTACAACATGCTCACGGGTGAAACCATCCCGTGGCTGGCTACCGACTTTGAATACGATGCCGGCTTCACCGGTGTGACGGTGAATCTGAGAGCAGGGGTCGAATGGAGTGATGGCACTCCATTCACGGCGGACGATGTCGCGTTCACGCTCAACATGCTGAACGAGAACGACAAGATGAGTCGTCACGGCGAGGTGGCTCTATGGACCGAGAAAGCGGAGGCCGTTGACGACCTCACGGTCCATGTGACCTTCAAGACTCCAGCTCCCCGTTATATGTGGGACATTCTCACCTTCCGCGCCGACGTTGGTGTACCGATGACGCCCAAGCACATTTTTGAGGCCCAGGATGACCCGTCCTCGTTCACCAACTATGACCCTGCCAAGGGTTGGCCTGTCGTTACCGGCCCATACAAGCTCGTTTTCACCAATGTGGAGAAGAAGCTCTGGGACCGCCGCGACGACTGGTGGGCGGCGAAGACTGGCTTCCACGACCTTCCGGATGTGGAGCGCCTGATCTTCCTGCCTGGCATGAACGAGATCACCATGGCGCAACTGTTGATCACCAATGAGATCGACATGGCCTTTTCGCTCACGGTTCCCAACTACAAAGCGGTCGTGGGGCAGAACGAAAAAATCACGACTCACTACAAAGGCGAGCCGCCGTACGGTTATCTCGACTGGTGGCCCGTAGGTCTTGGCCTTAACACCAAGCGAGCTCCGTTCGACAACATAGACGTCAGGTGGGCGATCAGCTACTCCATAGACAGGGATGAAGTCATCGAATTCGGTTTCGCCGGAGGCCAGGTGGCCCCGCCGCTCATGTTCCCCGAGTACGAACCGATGAAGAAGTACTTCGCAGCCGCGGAAGATCTGCTGGTGAAATACCCGACCCTGGAGAACAATCCCGAAAAAGTCGTCCAGCTCATGACCAAGTCGGGTTTCGCAAAAGACGGTGACGGGTTCTGGTCCAAGGGCGGAGAGCGTCTGTCGTTTACGATCGTAACGTTCCCGCAGCACCCTTCCACGACTCCCGCAGCTCCTGTAGTGACCGCGCAATTACGGAGAAATGGCTTCGATGCGAAGTTCGTCCTGCCGACGGACTTCGTCACTCGGATCATCTCGGGTGAGGCTGACGCCTTCATATGGGGACACGCAAGCATGCGTGACCCGGTACAGATGATGGACGCTTATTCCTGCCGGTTTGTTCCAGATTCCGATTTGGAGGACGTCTCCTACCCGGGTCTGTACCGATGGTGCAACGAGGATTACACCGCTCTGGTAGACAAGATGAAGGCTATGCCAGTGGATGATCCGGCCCTCATGCCCCTCTTCGAGGAAGCGATTGAGATATGGCTCCGTGAGATGCCCGACATCGCACTGAACTCGACCATCATCACGTTGCCGATGAATGAGACCTACTGGACAAATTGGCCTCAATTCGACAACCAGTACATCCACGAAGGTTTCTGGCACAGGACGGCCTTGCAGATCTTCCTGAACCTGGAATCGGTTCAGTAAGCGGGAGATAGGCTACGATCAACAAGAGGAAGGGCTCCGGTAAGCGGAGCCCTTCCTCAGACTCTATGCTTTTATACTCAAGCTTAGCTTCTCGATTCAATTCTCTACGGTTCCGGGTGGCAGAACCCCAATGACTATCAGACAGTTGGTGGCGCGGCTAGTTGTGTTCTTCGCCGTGATTTGGGCAGCCGGGACATTGATCTTCATACTTCCTCACCTAGCGCCGGGCCGCAATCCTGTTCGAGAGCGGTTAATCCAGCAGGCGGCAGGCGGTGGCGGGCGCGCCCTAGGTATTGAGGAAACGGTGGCGGCGTTCGAAAGAGACTTCGGACTGGATCAACCCCTCTATCGTCAGTACCTTGTATTTCTTCGCAATACCGCGCAACTTGACTTTGGAACTTCTCTTGCGCTCTACCCCACGAAAGTCTCAACTTTAATTTGGCAGGCATTGCCCTGGACCCTGGGCTTAGTGGGCGTCTCCACTCTCCTCGCGTTCCTCATCGGAAGTCTTGCCGGCGCATTACTGGCCTGGCCGGGAGTGCCTCGCCTTGTCCACTTTATATTCCCACCGCTTATGGTGCTGTCTGCGGTGCCATATTTCTTACTGNNATAGCACTTCTGTTCATCTTCGCGTTCAAGTGGAGTTGGTTTCCTATCGGCGGGGGCTCACCGCTGACATCATTTCCAGAGTGGTCTTTAACGTACGTCTGGCAAATTGTGTACCACGCAGTATTGCCGGCATCGGCCATCACCCTGTCGGGGATTGGGTTCTGGGCTCTGGGTATGCGAGGGATGATGGTTACCATCGCCAATGAAGATTACATAAGCCTCGCGGACATGCGCGGCCTCAGACCGCGGCGGATATTTTTACAGTACGGGTTACGTAACGCCCTGTTGCCTCAGATCACTGCCCTTGGGCTCGCTCTGGGTTTCATCGTTTCGGGAATAATCCTTGTCGAATTTATTTTCCGGTACCCGGGAATTGGGTCCCTGCTGTTCAAGGCTATTTCCGCGTTCGATTACTTTCTTATTTACGGTGTCGTATTCATTCTGATAGTGGGTATTGCGTTGAGTACGCTGGTGCTTGACTTTATTTATCCGCTACTGGACCCACGGATACGTTACAGCAAGCATTGAGGGAGTGACGACGATTGACCGAGACTAGATATTTCCTCGCCAACAACATCCGTCTGAGCATTGGTATTCTTCTGATCCTTGGGATGCTGGGTTTCTGGCTGATTGGAAGCGCGATTACTGACTCGGCCGACGCCAACCCTATTTCTGGCCCCCCGTCCTCTGCGCCAGATTCGAAATATTTGCTTGGGACGGATGCTCAGGGCAGGCAGATGCTCCCTCTGATGGTGGCCGGTATGCCCATTACGTTGCGGATCGGATTCATTGCCGGCGCTATCGGCGTGCTTACAGGTACCGTGCTGGGCTTTACAGCCGGATATTTTCGCGGCTGGATTGACACTGTAATTCGCAGTGCGTCCGATGTGGTCTTAACTATTCCTGCGCTTGCTGTGCTCGTGGTGGTGGCATCGACCTTGAGCTCCGGCGGCCTGTCGGTCAACAGCATGGCATTGATAGTGGCGTTGCTATCGTGGATGTGGCCGACGCGGACTATCCGTGCACAGGTACTCAGCATGCGGGAACGCTCCTTTGTGGATATGGCGCGCCTGTCTGGCATGGGCAATTACGAGATCATCGCACGTGAGCTTCTTCCGAATCTATTCCCGTATCTCGTTGCGAGTTTCGTCGCCGCGGTCGCGGCCGCGATACTGGCGGCTATCGGCCTGGAGGCGCTTGGGCTCGGACCGCAAAATGATCCAACACTGGGGATGACCATCTACTGGTCTATGTATTACGGTGCCGTCTTGAGCGGCTGGTGGTGGTGGTACGCCCCCCCAATCGTGGTTCTCGTGTGGATATTTGTGGCCCTCTATATGACGTCGTCCGGTTTGGACGCCTGGGCCAATCCAAAGTTGCGGCGTACGTAATGCCGGAGACAGCGCTCACAGTTCGCGATCTAGTGGTCCACTTCCACACACGAGACGGAGTGGTACGCGCGGTTGATGGCATTGATCTAGACCTGTTTGTTGGCGAGAAACTGGGACTGGTCGGTGAATCGGGCTCGGGCAAGACCACGCTTGCACTCGCGATCATGCGGATGATCAAGCCGCCTGGGCGCGTCAAAAGTGGTGAGATCATGCTGGGTGACGTGGACTTGCAGAGCGTTTCGGACGCCGAGATGAGAAACCTGAGGTCCAGTGAGATCGCGATGATCCCTCAGGGTGCGATGAACGCGCTAAATCCCGTGCGGAGAATCGGCGCCCAGATCATAGATGGGTTAGTAGATCACGATCAACAGGGGAGTCAAGAAAGTCTGCGATCTCGCGCGAGAGAACTGCTGGAGCAGGTGGATTTAGATGCGGAGATAGCCGATCGATATCCACATCAACTCAGTGGGGGCATGCAACAGAGGGTAACAATCGCGATGGCGATATCACTTGGCCCCAAGGTAATAATCGCGGACGAACCGACCAGCGCATTAGACGTGGTAGTCCAGCGCCATGTCATAGACACCTTCGAGAGGATACAGACCGCTTCTGGAACGTCTGTAATCCTTGTCGGTCACGACATGGGATTAATGGCCCAGTTCAACGACAGGATTGCGGTTATGTACGCTGGCCGCATTGTCGAGATC
>DBZV01000002.1:703-1088 GCA_002311865.1 Dehalococcoidia bacterium UBA1151 | reverse complement strand
TCCAGACCTCAGCATCCATACACGAAACTTCTGGTATCCAGCCTGCCGCACACACGGAATAAGGAGGTCATGAAAGGAATACCGGGATTACCGCCATCGCTGGTCGAGCCAATTTCTGGTTGCCCTTTCAATCCGAGATGCCCCTTTGTGATGGAAAAGTGCCTGTCGATCAGGCCCGAACTAACTGAGGGAGAGCAAGATTCCAAAGTCGCGTGCCATCTACCCGCGGGAGCATTGGCATGAGTTTGCTACTGGAAGCCCGGGACGTTACGAAGGTCTTCGTGACCGGTGGATTTGCGCAGCAGCAGCGAACGCTGGCAGTGGATAGGGTCACGCTCAACCTGTCCAGCGGCACCGGGAGTATCGTTGCCCTCGCTGGCGAGAG
>DBZV01000002.1:0-652 GCA_002311865.1 Dehalococcoidia bacterium UBA1151 | reverse complement strand
TACAGGAACGCCGATCATTCAGACGAGATGTACAGGCGATATTTCAGGATCCATTCGCGGTCTACAACCCGTTCTATAAGATCGACCATATCTTCAATGTCGTGATCGGGAAGTACAACCTGGCATCATCTAAGGATGAGGCCAGACATCTGGTTGAACAGGCCATTCAAGCAGTTGGCCTACGTCCGGACGAGACTCTCGGAAGATATCCGCATCAACTGAGTGGCGGGCAACGCCAGCGCGTCATCGTAGCGAGAGTATTTCTGCTCAAGCCCAAAATCGTTATCGCTGATGAACCTGTTTCAATGGTGGATGCCTCCCTGAGGGCGACCATCCTTGAGGCTCTTCGAGCACTACACATAAACTTTCAAATGTCCATCCTGTACATCACTCATGACCTGAACACGGCATATCAGGTGGCCGACAATATAATGATTATGTATCGAGGGAGCATAGTCGAGGCTGGCGATGTTGAGCAAGTCATTAACCAGCCTGAGCATCCGTACACGAAATTGCTGGTTAGCTCCATCCCCCCGCCTGATCCTACGAAGAAATGGATTGATCTATCGGGGATGGCCTCTCCGCCCTTCAAAGGAATGACGATTGACCAAAAGATGTGCAAGTTCGTGGACAGATGTTCAGTAGCGTTCGA
>DBZV01000004.1 GCA_002311865.1 Dehalococcoidia bacterium UBA1151 | reverse complement strand
AGCGGGGTTTTTGTCGGACGTAGATATTAACTTGTCAGTACCTTGAATCAAGCTTCGCTTTCGGTCCAACAGTTTACGTTGATCCCGGAATCCTGATCGACGGAAACCTCAATGTTGATGGGCCGGCAGTAGACCCAACAGTCTTCGATATATTTCTAGTGATCGACCGAGTCGTCAATGACGATATCGATTGACTCGCCGCAGTAGGGGCATTGGATCGACTCGATGGGCAGCACAGTCACAAGCGAACATTCGACATCGCTTCCATCATCCCGGAACCGCACTCTGAAGATAGGTCCAGAACGACTCACCACTCACCTCTCCGTGCTCCCTCACTTCACTTGTGCTGATGTCATCGAGATATCGGTCGTAGACCGTCCCACGCTCATGCTTCAGCGGCGTAGGACAGTAACAGGTTTCATACCACTGAATGACGCCGGGCTCAATGATCTTCGCCCGCTGCATCGACGAGACGATCTCTTTGCCGTCGGGTCGCTGACTTTCGATAGATCCATCCGTCAGCTTTGTATAGAAGTCCGGAGCTTTCCCTTCGGCGTATTTTGCCGTGACACGATAGATCATTACGGAACTCCCCGATTTATGCGCGAGCGTGGATATTAACGGTTAACGAGCGTCTGGAGTCGGCAGAAGCGGACGTTGAGATCATCTCTGATAGGCTTCTCGCGAACGGCTGCTTACGGCGGACATTCACTAATCGTTAACGCTTGTTCCTGAGGAGTATAATGCCGCCATCTGATCCAGCCAAAAGATGACCCCATGAAACGCCTCAAGCATCTACTGTGGATCATTCCCTTAATGCTAGTTATCGCTGTTTCAACATTGACCGTGCTCGCGGGCAGTGCACTCGATCGAGATGGCGAATACCATCAAGGCCTAGTGGCTTCAATCCAAGTCCGCAGTGATAATTTCGAGCATCTCCAGGAAATGCCTGTCCAATATTCGTGTGTTGGCGACGGAATCTCACCGCACATTGAGTGGACCATGGGACCTGAAGGAACGGGATCGTATGCCCTGATTGCCACAGATTGGGACGCGCCGTCCCCAAGCTTTCGCCTGCTCATGGTGCCGCATTGGGTACTGTTTAATGTTCCCGCCCGTCTGCAGGAGATTCCTCAAGATGTCGGAACAGGCCAGCTCAGCGCGGAGAACGTTGTTGTCGGAGCGGCTATGGGCGGGACGGAAGGATATCTTCCGCCGTGCCCACCCCTAGGACGGCATCAGTATCAGTTCCGTGTCTATGCCTTAGACGTAGATACGATTCAGCCCGAATCAAACGCCAGGAGGGATGTTCTAGCCGCGATCGAGGGCCACGTTCTGGCGTATGGAGAGCTGATCGGTTTTCGAACGGCAGGCTAAGCAATCAACCGACGAGCGAAGCTGTCTGAACGTCCGCTTCGTTCATGAGTGTGAGCGCGCGCGACCTTCTTGTGCGCCGAGAAGATCTCCGATGCCCCAGGGTTTGACGGGCGGGTGCGCCGGATGCGACGATCCGCTGGTTCTCGTGGGCGATCCACTCTGTGCGGATGGGGTAGAGTCCGGTGGTGACTTGAGAGAGGTGGTCAATGATTAACAAGAACATCCTGCTTCCCGCGCTCGTCGTTGTGGCCGGCTTTGGCCTGGCGGCTGGCTCGTCCCCTTCGTCGTCGCAGGAAAGTGCAGGCGCACAGACGCAGGCATTTCCACAGTTCGAGGTCGATGCGACCTGGCCGAAGCCTTACCCCAACAAGTGGAAGATCGGCGGCGTGACTGGCCTGGCCGTGGACAAGGACGACAACGTCTGGGTCTACAATCGTCCGAACGATCTCACCAGCCTCGAGCTCGAGGCGGAGCGGGATCCCCCCATCGCCGATTGCTGCAGGCGTCCCCCCTCCATGATCCTCATTGCCGGGCAATCTGGTCCAGATTACGAGGGTGGCGAGGTCATCGCCTACTTTGACGCACCGCAAGGGCACGGGATGGCGGTAGACGAGGAGGGGTACCTGTACTTGGGGCAGAACACGGTCCGCAAGTACGACAGGACCGGTACGATGCTCATGGAGGTGCCACACATTCCGGAGAACGCGGACGGCACGCCATTCACAATGCCGGAGATTCCCGAACGCGTGCCCGGCCTGGGCGGCGCTGGCCCAGTGGCCGGATTCATTGCCCGTCTGGATGCGGACATCAGGGCTGGCGCTGGGAATGCGAGCGAACAGGCGACGACGCAACGCCAATTGAGGCAGGAGGCCTTCATCGCCAAGTATCCTCCGACGACGCCGATGATTGTGGGAGGCATAGAGGAGATCCGCACCGACGATGCTGCCAACGAGATCTACATCGCGGA
The DNA here is from genome assembly GCA_002311865.1 of Dehalococcoidia bacterium UBA1151. Classification (GTDB taxonomy): domain Bacteria; phylum Chloroflexota; class Dehalococcoidia; order Lucifugimonadales; family Lucifugimonadaceae; genus UBA1151. Next base: position 720 of record DBZV01000004.1, on the reverse strand, counting down.
CAACTCGTTTGGCGGCCGCATCATGGTCTTCTCGCTGGACACGTTTGAGTTCAAGCGAGGCTGGGGCGCCTACGGGCACCAGCTCTCGGAGATCAGCACCAGACCTGAGGATCATGCCTACACGCCGGGCGGGCCTATGGCCAAGGAGTTTGTTGGCCACTTGACGTTCAACTTCTCCAATGACGGGCTGGTCTATGCCGCCGACCGCGCGGGTAACCGCATCCACGTCACCGACAAGCAGGGCAACTTCAAGCAGGAAATCACGATGGCGGAGACGACCGGCGTCGGCGGTTCGACCGGCGGCGTGATGTTCTCCAACGACCCTGAACAAAAGTTCCTGTACATCTCCGATTTGACCAACAACAAAGTCTGGTTCCTCGATCGCCAGACCGGTGAGGTCTTGGGCACGCTGGGTCAGATGGGCCAGAACGCCGGCAGCTTCTTCGGCTTACACATGGAAGCCACGGACTCGAAGGGCAACCTGTACACTGGCGAAGTTTTCTACGGCGAGCGTGTGCAGCGGTTCCGGCTGAACCAGTGAACCAGGCCATCTTGCTCGTGTCCTTGGTCGTCGACACGGCCATGTGCGCGAAGGATGGGACGTGCCGGGGTACTGACAAGTTAAGCGCGTCTGGATGACAATTGTGGAATGGACAAGCCCACATCGATGTATAAACGTCACTGATTCCCTGCTGAGATCATCCAACACGCAGTCTGGCT
>DBZV01000061.1:8276-12066 GCA_002311865.1 Dehalococcoidia bacterium UBA1151 | reverse complement strand
GAGAAGAAAAATCAGTCACCTAGACATTGCCAAGCGAATCGATCGCAACCCCGTAAGGGAATTTGTACTGACCATCGCCAGTGCCATCTGCCCCCAGTTGAGTCAGATAGGTAGGCGGCAACTCGTCGGCCTCAGCCGAGTCGGTTCCCACCCCCGTGAATAGCACTGACACCAACAGCAGCACCAGAATTCCGATGCTCACCGTCTTCCGAGAGTTGAGCGCGCTCAATCTCGAAACGATGTCTGTGGGTGAGTACGATTGCCCACGACTCAAAATCAGGCGGGAAACGGAATCCAGGATCTGCATCAATTCACCTCGGCAATGCCATATCGGGAATATCGGTTACGGTAGCGCGGGCCAATACGGATTATGTCGGGCGTGATAAACGAAGTTTGCGGATTGCATCGTTTTTGCCCCTTCAAGTTCGCCGCGCTTCACACGTGGGAAATCGTGCCGTATTCAATCTTCAAACCATCGTCACCAGGTGCATAATCGGCTCCGCATCGCCTCCCGTGACCAAGCGCTCCAAATGAAAGGACCCTGATGAAAATCGAGTCAATCGAGATATCCGTGTTCGAACTACCGATGTATCCGGCAACCATTCAGCTAACGGATATCGGTACGCCGCCGGAGACCCGTTGGCGACGAGCACTCATGGGCAGCAGTCAGGTGCCGGTGCAGGTGATCCGGGTGATCACGGACGAAGGCATCGAAGGCGTATGCACAGTGGGCGACTGGCGCTACGCAGAGATGTCGTGGCAACAACTCGCGCAGCTGCGCGCCCTCGCGATCGGCGAATGTCCGCTCGATCGAGATCGTCTCTGGTCAAAGCTGTCTGCCGCCGCCCGCTTCTTCGAACCCGCATGGTTTGGCGGCTTCGACAACGCCCTCTGGGACATCGGGGGCAAAGCGGCCGGAGTTCCTGTTGCGAAATTGCTTGGAGACGCCCTACCAAGCGCTCGCGCCTACTACAACACGGCTGGCAGCACGCCCGAAGCGCTAATCGAGGACGGAGCGGCTGCACTGGACGCCGGATTCAGCGTGCTGAAAGACCATCTGGCGTTCGGGTTTGAAGAGAATTTACGGGTCTTCAAGCAGTTCAGAGAGACGTTTGGCGACGACGTTGGCCTGATGCACGATGCGGCTGGCATCACCTACTCGTATGACGAAGCGCTACAGATTGGCCGATTGCTTGAAGAGCTCAACTTCATCTGGCTTGAGGAGCCACTTGAAGATCGCCAGCACGCCAACTACGTGAAGCTATGCAACATGCTGGATATCCCTATCGCAGGCGCCGAGACGCTGATGCACGACCCGGATCTGGGCGCGCTATGGCTCGAGACCGGCGCTTGTGACATCCTGCGAGTCAACGCCCGCCACGGAACCACCGCCCTTCTGCGCCTTGCGAAGTTTGCGCAAGCGCGCGGCGCCAACGTTGAGCCCAACACGTACGGCCCGCTATTCGGCCTCATCCACGCCCACGTTGCCTGTGGAATCGAGAATATCGACTTCTTCGAGGGCAAGCCGCCCGAAAGCGGCGCCGAAATGGGCGAAGCCATCGGCCTCCTCAACCCCGTCCGGCCGGAAAACGGCCACGTCACCTACCCCGACACCCCAGGCTGGGGCGCAGAGTGGGACTGGAAGCAGTTCGAAAAGAAGCGCGTGGCGGTGTTGTAGCGCGATTTCCGGTAATTCTGCGATCAAACCTCGCACACTTCACCTCGTGAGACCGATTAGGTTAACCTCACTAAAAATATCGAAGGGAAAGACCAAATTTCCGATGACCACAGTTCCCGGACGTGACCCCGTAACGGCGATTTCAGAGGCAGGGGCGATCGGCCTTGTCGCTGAGATATTCGCAGACATCCGTTCAGTAATGCGGATTCCATTGATCACATCGATCTGGCGGACTCTGGCTGATATTGAGGGCGGGCTGGAGGCAGCGTGGGCGGTCACGCGCCCCATCTACGAGACCGGACAACCCGATGCAGCGCTCCAGAATCTCAAGGCTCAAAAGCCGTTCCCCTCACTCGCGCCGCTTGCACCAGGTCAGTTGGAATCCGTTGGCGTTTCCAATGACGATCTTCCGGTTGTTCGCGGAATTGTCGGCGCGTATAGCCGCTCGAACGGCATGAACCTGATCGCGCTGACGGCCCTTGTCACCGATCCAAAGGGAGAGCCTGCGACGTATCCAATTCCGCCCCCACCGGATCGCTGGCCTGAACTACCAGCGCTACTGGCCCAGTCAGAGATAAACGCAGAAACGTGGGGGATCCTTCAACAGATCAAGCACCTTGGCGCAACCGGGCACGACTCAGCGCTGGCAACGCTCTGGCGCCATCTAGCGCACTGGCCTGGTCTGCTCAGCCTGATCATCACTTCTTACGATTCTTCACAGAGGGACGGTACCCTTCTGGAAGCTCGCCAACACGTTATGGACCTCGCACGCCTGGAAGCCGAAGCAATCGCACATCTGAAGCCCGCAAACATCGATATGCCGACTGAGGCCCGCCAGATGATCGAGAGATATGTTGGTAGTCCAGCTAACGTCAACCGCCTGGTCGCACTCGGCCACGGAGTCGCTGAATGGTTATCTGACACCGACTGAAAATGAATCGCTAGATCAACCCAGGCGATGCGTGCGGCGCCTACTTCACCGTCATCTTCTCCACTGCGGCTTCGTTCAACTCGATGCCCAGTCCCGGCCTATCGCTGAGGATCATGTAACCATCTTTCGGGATTACGCCCTCTCCGTAGAGTTCTGCAACATCGTCCAACGGCCCAGAGAACTCCGTTGAAAACTCGTGTGGGCGGGTGCCATTCTGCAATGTCGAGAAAACATTTATGGAAGCCATACTGTTGATTCCAGCTGCCGGGCTATGTGGCATGAGCGGCTTATTGAACGTTACCGCCATCTCGTAGATTCGTTTCACCTCAGACGGACCGCCTGCACCCAGGATGTCGGGTTGGAGAATATCGGGGTCTCCCAGCAACACAAGATGATGGAACCACCAGCGAAACGCATCCTGCTCCCCTGCCGAGACAGCCACGTCGAGCGCGTCGGCAACCTGCTTGAGGCCGTGTAGATCCCAGTTTGGAATTGGGTCCTCGAAGTGGTCGATACCGAGCTCCTCGAACCGGCGGCCCTGCTGAATGGCGGTGGATACGGAATAGCCATTGTTGGCGTCGAACCCGAGGTAGATTTCCGGCGGCAGGAACTCTCGCACCAACTTGAACATCTGGTAGTCCTTTTCAGGATCGGAATCCTGACGCCACCCTTTCCAATCCATCCGGATTTTGAACGCCCGGAATCCCATGTCCCAGCCTTTTTGGGCCAATGCCAGCATCTCTTCTGGCTGCATCTCCCAACCCTGGCCTGTCGACCAGTAGAGTTGAATTTTTTTGCGGGCTGCGCCGCCCATCAACGTGTGGACCGGGAGTCCAGACTCCTTGCCAAGCAGATCCCATAGCGCAACGTCGATCACGCCAACCACTCCCGCCGGCAACTTGTACAGGCGGTCCTCTTTGCCTAGCGCCAGCGTCTCCCAATGACGATCAATCTGGAGGGGGTTCTCTCCGACCAGTACCGGCTTGATGATGCTCTCGAGGTACGCCTCAAATACAGTCGCGTTGCGGCCCGGAACGATTCGGTTGTGACCCGGTGCTTCTGCCCAGCCCTCAACCCCTGCATCAGTCTGGATTCGCAGCAATCCTTTTCCAGTTCGAAGAGGCGTTACGGTAATATCGGTAATCTTCATGTCAGGCTCCCGGGACTATGGTTCAGCGGTG
>DBZV01000061.1:7449-8217 GCA_002311865.1 Dehalococcoidia bacterium UBA1151 | reverse complement strand
TACCGCACAAGTTGCGTTCGCGGGGCTTGTGACACTGCCAGGTTCACTGGCGAGCCGCGATCCGCTACTCTCACACAGCCAATAACCTGTTCATTCGAGGGGCAACATGGAAGTAGAAATAAAAGAGCTGGCAGCGAGACCACTGATCGGCATTCGAAGCAATGTGCCCAAGAATGCAATCGGCGATCTCATTCCGGGCGCGTTTGGGCAAGTCGGTCCGTATTTCGAAGATAACGGAATGGAGATGACCGGCCCACCTGTTGCGATCTACTACGGCGAGCACCGTAACGAGATGGATATGGCAGCCGGGGCGCCTGTAACCGAAGTGACTGCGACGACTGATGAGATCACGGCATTGGAACTGCCCGGCGGCAAAGTTGCTACTACGGTTTATGACGGCCCATACGAGGGCAGCCCAGCGGCGCGGGATCAGTTCGCCGAAGAACTCGTAGGGCGGGGTCTCACCACGGTTGAACCCTGCTGGGAGGAGTACTTGACGGACCCACGTCAGGAAGCAGACTCATCAAAGTGGCAGACGTTAATGGTCCAGCCGATAGCCGACTAACCACGCATCGAACGCGGTCTGGCTTCTTGCCCCGTAATGAGTTGTGCGCGCGGCACTAGAATCAACTGTCAACCACGGTCAAAAAGACCACGCACTCCCTGATTTCCTCAGTCGCTCACGCCAGTGTCCAGTGTTACCAGTTGGTGTGGGAGCCGTCTCGGCGATGTGGGTGTGGAGCTTCCCAGAACTTCAGCGGCTCGTTT
>DBZV01000061.1:4956-7366 GCA_002311865.1 Dehalococcoidia bacterium UBA1151 | reverse complement strand
CATCAGATCGATATAGTGAGCCTCTGCCCACCCCGCCACCTTCATCGACTCCGTGAAACCGCCAACATTGCATATATCGACGCGTGCAAAGTTTGTAATGCCGCGCTCGATATACGGCAGGAACTGCCACTTCGACGCGAACTCCTCGCCGATCGCAAACGGTACGTCCGTCAGTTTCCTGAGCGCCTCATATGCCTCTGGCGTCTCATCACGAATTGGCTCTTCAATGAAGTCCAGCGTGTGTGACGGCATCATCTGGCAGAATGACGCCGCCTCCGCAACCGATAGACGGTGGTGATAGTCGACTCCTATGATTGCCTGGTTACCTAGCTCTTCGCGAGCCTTGATCAGCCACTCCGCGGAGTTGCCGATGCTTTCACGCGGCTCGAACAGGCCGCTTGCGTTGATATCCATGCTGTCGTAGGACAGCCGAAATGCGTTGATGCCACGCGCCATGAATTCTTTTGCCTGCTCAATCATCTCTGGACCATACGGTGCTGATGTTGTGGCGAAGACCGGCACGGTGTGCCTGTTCTTCCCGCCCAGCAGCTCGTAGACGGGAACGCCCAGCTTCTTTCCGGCAATGTCATGCAGAGCGATATCGATGGCAGAGATCGCAGCTGTAAGCGTGCGGCCGCCCTCGAAGTATTGACTGCGGTACATCTCTTGCCACAGCGCCGAGCGGTTCATGGGATCCTTGCCGATCAGGAACTCACGATAGTGCTCAACAATGCCCTTTACGCCCAGCTCGCGCCCGGAGAATCCAGCCTCACCCCACCCGTAAATGCCCTCGTCCGTCTCTATCTTGACGAGCATCTGGTTGCGTGTCCCAACCCATACGGGATACGGCTTGATATCTGTGATTCTCAATTTCATCCCTCTTAGCATTGAACCTGTTCGCTGTACTTGGAGCGCGTCTTAGGTTAGTCAAGGCGCGTGCCCCGCGCTTGTTCAATCTGTGCAGAAGGCGACGCCGCTCCCGCGTTAGGATTGCCTCGAATTACCCGATGAGGCTGGCCGGGACCACGGTGGAGTCATCTCATGTGGACTTTGCAACATCCTCGACCGTACTGAGAGGCGACACATCGCAGACGTTACGCTGATTGATCTGGTAGCGAACAACACGATGGACGAGCACATCGCTGCGCTTCTCTGGACCATTGCCGAAGAGAAGCGATCGTTTGTGTCCGGTGCGATGCCGCAACGCGCGGGCAAAAGCACGGTGCTCTGGGCCATGCTGGATCACGCTCCAGATGGCACCGTGATCCATCCGCTCAACGGCCAGATCGATGAAATTCGTGAACACGCCCTCTCGCCCGACGGTGGATACCTCGAGGTAGGAGAGATCAGCACCGAATCACCATCCCGATACATCTGGGGCGAGCCGGTTCAGGCGCTCTTCGACACGCTCAAAGCCGGCTACTCGCTAGCGACGACAATGCACTCGACCGATGCCGTTGACGCGTTTGAGCAGATCTGCGCCGATAACGATATCTCCGATGCCCACGCTTCAATGATCCAGTACGTGATTCACTGCCAGAGATTTGGCGAGGACGACGAGAACTACTGGCGACGCGTCGATCGCGTGTATGAAATTACGGGCGTTGAGAACGGTATACCCATCGCAGCGGAGCTGTTTTCCTGGAACGAAGATGACGACAGCTTCTCCGCTCTGAGTGCGCCGATGCTGTTATCTGCCTCTTCGGCGCTACTTGCAGAACGTGCCAAAACAATCAGGCGGCAGGTCTCTGATAGCGCCGAGGGAAACTAGCCATGTTCTTATCGCTGGAAGTTGCCTGAAGACTCGAATAGCTCTATCGGGTTTCCATCCGGGTCCTCAGCAAGAATCTGCTTGCCCCCAACACCATCGAGAATCTCGTTCCTGAACTGCACGCCGAGCTTTCGGATTCTCTCGACTTCGGCCTCAATGTCATCGAACTCGATGAGTATGCGATTCCAACCACCTGCCCCGGGTTCGCGCCCATCTGGCATGGCCTGGCCCGCTGAGGACCTGGGCCCGCTGAGCAACAGCGTGGTATCTCCCTTAGTGACCATCGCAAATGGCGGAACCTGCATATCGACCGCGAACCCGAATACATCAACATAAAAAGTGGCCGCAACTCCGGGATCTTTGGCAATAATCCTGAATCTCGCCAACTGTTTCCTCCTGTAGGCCTGACGTCGCACCGTCAAAGACGCCATTCACGCGTATCATCACCCGATCAACGGGAATACTACGGTCCGGTTCAACCGGGAATAGTGCGAATGACCAATCCCTTCACCGCAGCGATAAGGCGTCTGGAACTGCCCGTCATAGCTTTCACGGCGAGCGAGTGAGTGTTGTAACTCTGTTGTTCGCCCCAGATTGTCCGATCTCGGCGACGTAAATGCTCCGAGCGTGGTTGACGCA
>DBZV01000061.1:1662-4829 GCA_002311865.1 Dehalococcoidia bacterium UBA1151 | reverse complement strand
ACTCACCACTGGACGAACATCGGCATGACTACGTGGGTGTAGTTCTCGATCTTGTCGGAGCGGATTACGCCGGGGCTGGAGGGGGTTGAGGTGCTGAGCATGATTTTGCCGTCCGGCATCACGCCCAGGACGTCCAGCAGGAAGCGGGAATCGAACGCTACCCTGCCCTCATCGCCCTCAATCATCGCTTCCAGAGAGCTATCGTTACCGCCAATCTCTTCGGCACGCGACTCAATCCTGATCATGCCTTTCCCATCTCCTTCGCCGGGATCGATGAACAGCTTGATGATGCCGCTGCCATCACGAGCGAAGATCGATGCCGCACGCGTCGCCTGCATGAACGCCTTCTGATCGACCGTTGCGACGGTGCCAGAGGTCGCGGGGATGAGCTTTTCGTAGTCCGGGAACGATCCCTGAACCAGCTGCGAAACGATCTCTATGTTTGCAAGGCGAAACAATACCTGTGTGCCCGACTCGGCCACAGTGATCTCAACATCCTCGTCCTGATCACTCAGCAATCGCTGGATCTCCACCATCGTCTTCGCCGGCACGATGAAGTCCAGTTCACCATCCACCGGCTCGGAAAGTGGAGCTGTATCAACTCCAAGTCGGAATCCGTCAGCCGCGGCAAGGGTGAGATTCTCGCCACTGATTTCAACTTTGATGCCGGTGAGCACTGGGCGGGAGTCGTCTCTGGCCGCAGCCAGGGCTACTCGTTCGATGGCACCGCGAAAATTTGCGGGTGAAATCTTTGCCGTGGCACCGGAATCAACGGTTGGTATCGGCGGAAACTCTTCAGCATCGGTACCGTTGAAATCAGATTTGAACGAGTCGCCGCACCTGAGCTTGATGCCCTTTGGTGCGTCAACCAGGTCGATTTCGATCTTTTCGTTGGGTAGCGAGCCAACAAACTCCGTCAGTAACCTCGCCGGGACGGTGATAGCGCCTTCAGATTCCACTTGCGCGCCAATCCACGTGCTAATGGCAACTTCCAGATTGGTGGCGGTGAGCTTGAGCCGGGACTGATCTGTCTCAAGTAGAACGTTCTGAGTGACCGGCAGCGTTGCGCGCGCAGGCACTGCCCTACCGACGACAGTCAGCGCTCTGGAAAGGTTATCTTGAAGACAGGTAATCCACATATGCGGCTCGCCTCTGGCAGTTGTTTTGGATCTTGATCATATTGGATGCGCTAACTACGTCAAATGCCCGCGTGCGCGAGACTTTGTATTCTGCGGTCACGCAAACGGAATATCTAGCGGATTATGTTGGCAACTTGCCCAACCCAAAACGGCCACCGGCGTGCGGTGGCCGTTTGAATGATGCTGAATTGGGCTAGTTAAGCGATTTCAGATACGCGATCAGGTCCTGAATGTCTGAGTCCGCCATGGAGCCGAAGATATTGGGCATCGCGTTCGGGAAACCATCGACGACGAATGATCCGGGATCCTTGATCGATGCGGTGATGTACTCGTCAGGGGTGAGTCCTTCGATTCTGTCGCCAGCTCTTACGCCCACACCCTTGAGACCAGGTCCTACGATCGTGTTGTCTCCGGTGGAGTGGCAAGCGGTGCAACCGTTGCTGTTGAACAGGGCCTCCCCGTTGGCGGCATCTGCGGTGGAAACGCTGGCGGCGGGTGCTTCCGTTGCAGTGGCGGCGGCCGGCTGAGTTGGAGTTGGAGCCGCTTCGCCCGCAGCGGTTGGGTCGAATTGAGGCGTGGGAACCCGCGTTGCCTCAGATACGTCAGCTGCACACGCGATTCCGATCATGGCCATAAGGCCGATCACGCCAACGATGAATAGACGACGCTTTGAGCGCACTCCACTACCCCTCTATAACTAATGAATAAAACTGATTGCTTTCAGTATCTCAATCTACCAGCGCGCTTATTCGAGGGTCAATCGTAATTTCGCAATTCTGCGAACCCGATTCTTAATGCGAATCGCCGCCGGGGCGAGGGGGGTTGCCACCGGCGGCGATATGTGAGGCAGCTATTTTGACGGGTGTTAGCTGCGGACTCGCTTGATCTCTATCTCTTCCCCGGGCTTTAGCGCTACTCGTTCTACTCGTATCTGGAACTTCAGCAGCCAGTAACCGAGATTGGATTTACTGATGCCCAGCTGGTCGGCCGTTTCCGACAGGCCAAACTTGTTCACCATCTCTGGCAACAGCTCCTCAAGCTCACGACGGTGCTTGCGCTCAATTGCCCGCATCTTTGCCGTTTTCCTGATTGGAGCCATCTCTTTTCTCGATCGCCTCTCTATCCGGTGCTGCGTTCAGGTGTCCGCCCGTTCGCAGCGGAGAAGTTCTGGAGCACGTGGCCCCGCCTACCAACACCAACAACATTATTGAATCCCTCACGCAAAAGTCAATAAGTTTTCAAGGATTTATCTGCTCTAAGCACAATGCTTTTACAATATGTTTTTTGTACTAATATGAAATTCGTAATGATTACCGTACAAACTAACCACTTAACCGGAGGGCGCTTTGGTCAATATCTAGCGCCAAATTGGCGCTAGATCAGCCGTAAATTGGCTCCAGAAGTTGGATATGCCGTCTCTGGATCTACACGGATGCGGGTAATCCCGCTCCAATCCGGCCGAATGCTTCGGTATTCGCCTGATGACGTGCCCGCCGCCGCGTCTGTCGCACTCCCAACATCCCACGCCCGCCAAACATCAAACGCGCACTCTTCGGATCAGACAGCCCAATACCTCACTTCTCAGACATCCGGGCCTCTCCGTCCGTTTTGAGATTGAGCACTGTCCGCTGCCGCGGGCGTACCGATCGTCAATAATCGAACGCTCGTTGACCGTGGACGAACGACGTTGCTACACTCACTTTCAGCAAAGGCTGGGGCGACCCGGCCTTTTCCGCGCTACCGGACCGCTGTAGTACATATACGGATCCAAATCAACCACCACCCTCCCCCGCGGCCGGGAGAACCGTCATCGAACTCGAGCTATTTCAAATACTGGGCATCGGCATCATCCAGACTGTGGAAGATGGCCTGCTGGAGTTCATCACCGAGGTCTACGACTTCATGGGATGGGGTGGTGTTGTCTTCATGATGGCTGTTGAGAGCGCCGCGATACCGCTGCCCAGCGAGATCATCATGCCGCTGGCCGGCTGGAAGCTGATCCTGGAACGTGAGTCCAGTGCATGGTTC
>DBZV01000061.1:1063-1609 GCA_002311865.1 Dehalococcoidia bacterium UBA1151 | reverse complement strand
GTTCCTGATGCTCGCCGGCTTCTACGGAGCCCTGGGCAATCTTCTCGGCTCGTTAGTCGCCTACTACGTCGGCGCCAAAGGCGGGCGGCCCATCCTGGAGCGCTATGGCAAATACGTGCTGATCACCCGCAAAGACCTCGATCGGGCAGATGGCTGGTTTGAAAAACGCGGTGAGCTGACGGTGTTCGCCGCCCGACTGCTACCTGTAATCCGGACGTTTATCAGCCTTCCCGCCGGCGTTGCCCGGATGAACATATGGAAGTTCTCCATCTACACGTTCCTGGGCGCATTTCCCTGGTCACTGGGTCTGGCCTACGGCGGCTACAAGCTGGGCGAGAACTGGGAAGACATGCGAGCGGTCTTAAGACCGTTCGATATTCCGATCATACTGATCGTGATCGCGCTGGTCGCCTTGTACATCAGGCACAAACTAAAAGAACTCAAAGAAGAAGCGGCAGACGGTTCAACAGCCGAGGCGTAGTCGGGCTAATCGGTCCATTGCAGCGCATTGACATAGGCCGCTCCGCACCATAGTAAAATCGGAAT
>DBZV01000061.1:421-994 GCA_002311865.1 Dehalococcoidia bacterium UBA1151 | reverse complement strand
CAACTGCCTTCTAAGCAGTGGGTCACAGGTTCAAGTCCTGTCGGGGGTACCAAACCCACCTTAAATTCGTATGTGGCTCCAATACGAATTGCGCGACCCAAAATTAGCTGTTTCCCAGGTTGAAAAGCATCCGGTCGACCCACTGCTTTTCAGGGCAATCTGATGCTTATTTTGGGCCAGCGTAGATCATCTCAGCAGAACCGTTGCCCGACAGGTGCTGACAGAAGACGGAGGCAACGCTGATGCTTCAAGAGATGATTACCGCAAAAGAACTCATGACAATGGACAAGGGATCCACTCCCCTGTCGCTGGCTGCGCGGATTTTTCTGCTCTACAACCAATCGGAAGGCAAGGCCACCAGGACGCAGGAGTGGTACCGGCTCTGCATGGACCGGCTGATCTTGGACTTCGGACCTAACATGCCTGTCAGGGGCATCAGCCATGACGCCCTCCGTGTTCACATCTTCGCCTACCAGGAGAAGGCTCACTCATCCACGGGCAAGCCGCTGATGGAGAGCACCATTAACAACTGATCTGCCCCCCATAAACCGATCCAACTCTAGAGTTAGAGTT
>DBZV01000061.1:0-212 GCA_002311865.1 Dehalococcoidia bacterium UBA1151 | reverse complement strand
CCCCGCGCCGCCGTGTTCGTCAGCAACTGCGCTCCACCCAAAATCGCCACGCTGGCGGCCTCGTCGGCGTCGGCCATCGTTGTTGCAACCCCTGTGAATGCCACAAGCGAAACGGCTACAAATTACATTGTGTAGCGAAAAATGTTCTTCATGATTGATACTCCTGCCTCTTGACCGACGGAGTCCGGTCAATTCGTTCTTTTTCGTCCTCG
>DBZV01000194.1 GCA_002311865.1 Dehalococcoidia bacterium UBA1151 | reverse complement strand
GCCCGTGCGGCAGGCACCCCCCGGGAGAAGGTTAGGATGAGGGGGTTGTTCCTCTTCTGCCTGCGGTATATAAATCACAGCGTCCCTACTTGAACTCTGGAATCACTTTTTCGCACATTAGTCGCATTGAGCGGGCGATTTCGGGTTCGGAGATTAGCTCTCCGGCGTTGAATTCTGCTACTAGTTCGGTGAGGTGGAGCTGTTCTTTTATCTCGTGGATACGGTCGATGACCATCTCCGGGGTGCCGACGATTACCTTCTCCCGCTGCACTTCGTCCCACTCCACTTCCGCCAGTTCCGTGCTGCGGGTGGCGCGCTCGTCGACGGCGTTGACTCCGGTCCGGCTGGTCGATGCCGCGATCTGGTTTCCAAGACGCCGGAACTGTTTCATGAAGCTTTGCTCAGGCGCGGTGACGGCCTCTTCGCGCGATTCCGCTACGTAGACGGGGATGCGGATTGAGATGTCGGGAGGGCCCTCGAAGCCCGCTTCCTCGCGCGCCTGCTGGTAGCTCTCCACATACTCGGCGACCAGTGATGCGCCGAGCTGCCGCACGCCTACGAAGAGCGGCAGGTTCCGCCGGCCGACTACGGGGAAGGTGGCGGAGGAGTTGGCGGCCATGCGCACCGGGGGGTGGGGCGACTGGTACGGCTTGGGCACCAGGCAGACGTCTTCGTACGAGTGGTATTTGCCTTCGTACGAGAAGCGCTCCTCGGTCCACGCTTTGATGATGATTTCCAGGTCTTCGTACACACGTTCCGTGCTCTGGCCGTAGTCTTTGTTGTATCCCTCGTACGACCCCGGCAGTCCGCTGCGGCCGACGCCGAACTGGAGCCGCCCCTGACTGATATGGTCGAGCGAGGCCGCCTCTTCGGCGATGCGCAACGGCTCGCCCAGTGGCAGGACCTGCACTGCGGTGCCGATCTTGATGCGCTGGGTCTTGGCTGCGATTGCTGTGCCCACGACCATGGGCGACGATAGGACGGCCCGCTCCGGGTTGAAGTGGGACTCCGCCATCCAGATGCAGTCGAGTCCCAGGTCTTCGGCAAGGTCCACCTGACGGAATGCTTCGGCGAAGTCGTCTGCCTGCGACCGCCCGGGACGGATGTGGAACTCCATGAACGTGCCGAACTCCATGCGCTGTCTCCTTTTATGCGGCAGGCGGAGGATAACGGAGAGCCGGGAGTATTGCCATACGGCCACTGAGCGCGGGCGCACGCCATGCGCCCCTACATATGGCGTGTTGACGCGATTGAGGTGTATGCGTGCCTGGGTCCCGGACATCTGCGCGGGCCGCAGATTCCGGGATGGTGCCTGCCGCACGGGCATCTGCCATGCAGGCATTGAGCGCGGGGCGCTGGGGTCGTTACAGCAGTGCCGCCTGCAAGGCTTTTTCGTTGAGGGTTAGGCCGAGGCCGGGGCGGTCTGGGATTGTGATTTGGCCGTCGACGAATTCCCAGGGGTCGTCGAAAAGGTCGTCGAGATCGGGGCGGGGGCCGGTGTACTCGTGGGGGCGGGTTGATTGCGGGAGCGTGGAGACGACGTGGAGCGATGCGGCGTTGCCGATGGAGGGCTGGGTCTGGTGGGGGAGGAGCTGCATGTCGAACGTCTCGGCGAGGGTTGCGATGCGTTTCATCTCGGTGATGCCGGCGCATTTGACGATGTCGGGCTGGAGGATGTCGGGGCGGGCCTGGAGGATGAGGTCGCGGAACTGCCAGCGGGTGTACTCGTGCTCGCCGGCTGAGATCGGCACGTCAAGGGCGTCGGCCACCTGGCGGATTCCTTCGTAGTTGTACTGGGCTACGGGCTCCTCGAAGTGGTAGATGCCGAACTCTTCGAAGCGGCGGCCCTGCTGGATGGCGCTGTTCACGGAGTAGCCGTTGTTGGCGTCGAAACTGAGCGGTGTTGAGTCGGGCAGGAAATCTCGGCAGACGCGGAACATCTCGAGGTCCTTGTCTAGGTCGACATCCTGCTTAAAGGGGCCGTAGTCCATGCGGATCTTGACGGCCTTGAAGCCCTGGTCGTGGGCGGTTTTTACGAGATCGAGCATCTCATCTGGCATCATGCGCATGCCACCGCCGATGGACTTGTACATGGTGAAGGTGGTGCGTGCGGCGCCGCCCATGAGCTTGTAGATGGGCATGCCGGTGACTTTGCCCTTGATGTCCCAGAGGGCGATATCGACCCCGGCGATGCAGGATGGCTGGGTTCCCTGGACGCCCAGCTTGTAGGTGCGGAGGTACATCTCGTTCCAGAGTTGTTCGATATCGAGCGGGTCTTTGCCTACGATTAGTGGCTTGAGCGCGGTCTCCACGAAGTGGGCCATGATTTCGATGTTCATGGGAGAGCATTCGCCGATTCCTTCAATTCCTTCATCGGTGAATATCCTCACCAGCGCGGTGCGGGTTTTGAGGGGGTAAGCTTTCACATCTGTGATCTTCATGGTGGATTCCTGTATCTAAGGGGTTTGAGGGCGTAATCCTAACCCTCTCAGGCTCGAAAAAAACGAAAGAAGTTATATGTCTGTAGTGGAAAACAACCGCCAACCCGATGCCGATATCGCACCGCTGTTCACCGAGAGGTGGTCGACGCGGGCATTTTCCAGCGAGCCTTTGACGGACGATGAGATTGCGAAGCTGTTTGAAGCGGCGAGGTGGGCGCCGTCGAATGCCAACTCCCAGCCGTGGATGGTGGTCTACGAAACTGACGGTCCCGATAGGGAGATATTCAACTCGGTAATGCGGCCGGGTAACCAGAAGTGGGCGACGGCGGCGCCGCTGCTCGGCTACTTCTTCGCGAAGAATAATCGAGATGATGGCAATCCGCTTCCCGCGTCGCATTTCGATACGGGCTCGGCGTGGATGTCGCTGGCGTTTCAGGCCTCGATGATGGGGCTGTTTACGCATGCGATGGGCGGCATCGATAAGGATGCTGCGTACGAGCGGTTGGGTGTGTCTGCCGATGAGTACACGGTGATCTGCGCGTTTGTTGTGGGGCATCGTGGTGATGTGAGCGCGCTGGATGAGGAACTTCAGAGGCGTGAGGTGCCGAACGGCCGGGAGCCGGTGAGCGAGCATGTGACGCGAGGTGTTGTGGCGTAGAGCTCGGGCGTTGGGGAGGAGCAGCCCCCTCACCCTAGCCCTCTCCCGAAATGGGAGAGGGGGCAAGACGGGCACCCACAGGGGGGGNNGCCTGCCGCACGGGCATAGAGCGCGGGGCGCTGGGGGCAGGGGAGGGCGCGCGTCGTCCATTGTTGTTTGCGTATGCGGCGTTGAACCGGTTCAGGCGTGGGCGTGCCTGGATTCCGGACATTTGCGCGGGCCGCAAATTCCGGGATGGCGGATGGGGGGTGTCGAGTAGGGGCCAGCGTGCGCTAGTCGGCCTTTGGGTTGAGTTGTCCTTCCAGGAAGTCGAAGACGCGGGTGAAGTACTCTTCGCGCATTGCCAGGTTGCGGTTGGCGAAGAGGCCGTGGGAGGTGTCTGGTAGGCGGACGAATTCGACCACTTTTGCGAGGCGGCGCATGGCGGTGAAGTACTGTTCGCTTTGCTCTATAGGTACGCGGTCGTCGTTCTCGCCGTGGAGGATGAGCATTGGGGTTTCAACGCTGGGGACGTAGAAGATTGGGGAGTGCTGGACGTATGCCTCGAAGCTTTCCAATCCGGCACCGGTGCCCAGCTCAATTTCCGAGAAGTGGACGCCGATGTCTGACGTGCCCCAGAAGCTGAGCATGTTGGTTACCGGTGCGGCAACGGCGATGGCCTTGAAACGGTTGGTGTGGCCGGCCATCCAGGTTCCCATGTAGCCGCCGTAGCTGGAACCGTGCATGACTATCTTGTTCTGGTCGATGTAGGGTCGTTTAGCGATCAGTTCGACGCCTGCCATGAGGTCTTCGAACGGACCTTCGCCCCAGTCGTGGTGAACGGCGCAGGCGAAATCTCGGCCGTAAGTTGACGAGCCGCGGGGGTCGACCGCTAGCACGATGTAGCCCCTGTTTGCCGCAATCTGATGCATCGGGAGGAATGTGTCTTTGAAAAAACCGTGTGGACCGCCGTGGACGTCGAGGAGCATCGGATACTGCTCAGACTCGTCGAATCCCGGTGGAAAGTAGATTTTGGCTTCTAGGTCGACGCCGTCCCGTTGGTAGGTGAGCTTCTCAATCTGAGCGGTCTCGTGTGCCGACAACCAGTCCGCGTTGAAGTCGGTGAGTGTCTCGCTGGAGCCCGCGGCGAGGTCGTGGACCTCCACATCGGAGATGCGATTTGGTCTGCCGGTGGCGATGGCCACTTTGCCTGCATCAGGCGTCGCAGACCAGTCGGTTATTAGTGCTCCGCCGGGGGTGAGTTTCTGAATATCAAGCGAGTTTGCGTCTGCTGAGCAGATGTAGCTCTGTCCAGCGGCGGATGCGGAGAAGATGATGCGATCATCCTCCAACCACTGCATCCTGCCTGAGGCGGCGTCGTAGTAGCCATCGAGGTGCGGCCAGATGCTGTCATCGGTTACTGAGCTCGCCGGGGAGTTGTCTTCGATGATGAATATCCATGACTGGCACATTGGCGTGCATGCGCCGCCTTCATCCAGCGAAGCCGTTCCGAGTACCGCCAACTTCTTGCCATCCGGCGACCATGTGACTCCAGCAACGGCGTAGAGGCCGGCGCTAATGGAGCGTGCGAGTCCGGTGCCCACTTTCATCGTGTACGCCTCGGAGCGCGATTCAAACTCCCGGTTGACGTCCTTCGCCGCCATGAAGGCGATTCGCTCGCCATCTGGTGACCAGGTGGGGGCGTAGTGATCGATGTCGCCGTGGGTGAGTTGCTCAGACGCTTCTCCATCGGACGGGCCATTAGACGGGATGGTGAAGATGTGCGAGCGGCCACTGCCGTTCAGGCCGGAGCCGTCGGTCTTGTAGCGAAGTTGGGTGATGACCACGGGCTTCTTGTCGGAATCAGGGTCTTCATCCCTCGGGTCGACCATGGACTGGAACAGAATTGTTGTGTCATCGGGTGACCACTCGAAGCCTGAGACGCCGCCGGGTTGGGTGGTTAGCTGGCTTGCCTCGCCCATCGATGTTGGCATGGTCCAGATCTGGCTCTTGTCGTTGTCGTCTTTGCGGATGAATGCCAGCCGGTCGCCAGCGTGAGACCACTGTGGGGCGGAGTCGTATGGGCCCTGCGTGTAGTCGCGAAGCTCGCCGCCCATGGACATGACGATGTGCGATTGAATCTTGTTGGCATCACGGCTCGCGTACTGCTTGGTGAAGGCCACCTGCGTGCCGTCAGGAGAGATCTCTGGCTGTGCCACCGTAATCACATCGTAAAAGTAGTCGGGATCAATACGGGTTGCCAAGCGTCTGCTCCGGTAGTTGTGGACTGGCGGTGGGATGGTTGTCGAGGAGGCATATTACGACTTACTCCCAGCGAGCATGTTGGGCAGGGCGAATTCATGGCTAGGCTTGTGCCATGAAAATCACAGATGTTCGCGCCGTTGTTGTTGGGAATCCGTGGAAGAACTGGGTGTTCGTAATCGTTGAAACAGACGAGGGCATTACGGGGCTGGGCGAGGCTACCGGGGGGCTGCAAACGCAGCCTCGGGTTGCGTCAATCGAGGAGACGAAACACCTTGTTATCGGGATGGATCCCTGCAACGTCCATGAGATCTGGAACTATCTGTATATGTCGGCGTTCCTGAACATCACGCCTGCGATGGCGGGGATCGAGATGGCGTGTTGGGACATTCTTGGTAAGTCGATGGGCGTTCCGGTGCATACGCTGTTGGGTGGCAAGGTGCGGGATGAAGTGCGCGTCTACGCGAACGGCTGGTACTCCGGCGGGCGCAATCCGAAGGCGATGGCGGACAAGGCGCGTGAGGTGATCGATAAGGGCTATACAGCGCTCAAGTTCGACCCGTTTGGGACGGCTTACATGAAGATGTCACGTGATGAGCATAAAGAGACGCGGGCTATCGTTGGCGCGGTGCGTGAGGCGATTGGTGATTCGGCTGATCTGCTGATTGAGGCGCATGATCGTTTCAGCGTTGGCGAGGCGGTCAAGATCGGCAATTGGTTGGCTGATTACGATGTGACGTGGTTCGAGACACCGGTGTTGTCGAACGATATCGAGGCGCTGATTTCGGTTGCGGAGAAGGTTCCTGTGCGTGTGATCGCGGGTGAACGGATGCATGAGTTGCACGACTTCGCACGCTTTCTCGCCGCCGATGTGACCGATGTGATCAACCCGGAGCCGCTGGGCGTGGGCGGTATCTGGCGCACGATCCAGATAGCCGGACTTGCGATGGCGCATCACGCTGAGCTTGCGTTGCATAACGCAGAGAGCCCGTTGAAGACGATGATTGCTTTGCAGATCTGCGCGGTGACGCCGAATATCTTTATCCAGGAGTGTTTCGACGATTTCCTTGAGCCGTGGACGGAAGATGTGTTGCACGGCTACTTGAGGGTGGAAAACGGGCATCTGCAGATGCCGGATGCGCCGGGTCTTGGGGTCACATTGGATGAGGAAGAGGCGGCGAAGCATCCGTATTCGCCGAAGCATTTCTTGCGTATGTTTAGGCCGGGCTGGGAACGCAGGGACGTAGCGTTGAGGGAGTAATGAGCTTGGTGGCGGATGTGTGTTGATGCCGCGTTGGTCGTGTGTGCCGGAAAGCCGCCCTTCGACAGGCTCAGGATGGCTTTCCTAACGTTCGTCTCTGATGTGGTGTTGGGGATGAGGTCCCCACGTCGGGCGCGGGGTCTCTCTCCTTCCCGATTTATCGGGATCTTCGACAGGATGACGGATGAGGTGTGGGCGGGTGGATGTCGGAAAGCCGCCCTTCGACAGGCTCAGGATGGCTGGTGGCGGCAAGCTTGCGGAGTGCGTCTGGCTGGATTCCCTTTTTCAAGGGAATGACGGCTGAGTTGCGGGTGGTCGATGCCTATACCGCGGGCAAGGCCAGGTTGTCGTTGGTCTCATCCTGCCAAATGCGAATTCGTGCTGCTAGATCACGCACGCGGTCGCGGTGGTTGGGGTGGTCGAAGAGGTTTGTTTGTTCCAGCGGGTCTGTGTTGAGGTCGTATAACTCGCACTGGTCGCCGGGTGAGAGGTTGAGTTTCCAGCGGTCGGAGGTGACTACTGAGCGCCATGGGACGGTGGACATCTGCTCGATTGCGGCGTCGCCGAGGGGGACTGTTGCTGCGCCGCCGTGCCACTGCATGAATACGTCTCGCTCGAGCTGCCGATCGCCTGTTAGCTCGTCGACGATGCTCTGGCCCTGGAGGTGGTCCGGGAGTTCAGCGCCCATGAGGTCGAGGAGCGTTGGGACGATGTCGATCTGGCCGAAGCTGCCGTTGATGCACTGTTGCTGGTCGCTCATCCATGGCACGGCCATCATGCACGGCACACGTGAGACCTCTTCGTAGAACGAGCGCTTGTTGATCATGCCGCGGTCGCCAAGGCTGTCGCCGTGGTCCGTTGTGAACACCACGACCGTGTTCTCCGCCATACCCGACGCCTCCAGCGCTTCCAGCGTTTTTGCGACGGCGCGGTCAAGCACCGTCACATTGCCGTAGTAGCGAGCGCGCAGCTCACGCCAGTACTTTGTGGCATCGCCGGTCTCCTCCGCTTCGGCGGTGTGTCGATCGGAGCGCAGACGGCTGAACAGCGGCGTATTTGCGGCCGGTTTGGTGTTCAGGAGCGGGCCATCGGGGATGAAATCGGGGTCGTAGAGGTCGTTGAGCGGGCCGTTGTAGGGCGGGTGCGGCTCAAACATGGTGAGGTACATCAGGAACGGCCGATCGGAGTCGGACTGCTTGCGAATGAACTCAGCGGCGCGGTCTCCCAGGAACGACGCCATGGTGTGCTCTTCCGGCAGAAAGCCGCGCTGCCCCTGTGTGTGCGACAGATGGCCATCGGACTCGCCCTCGGGCTCGTAGCCGTGCTCAACAAGATATTCGTAGTAGTCGGAGTGCCTGAAGCGGCCTTCTCGAGTCTGGAAGTTCGGGTAGTTTGCATCGTGCGCGTCTTCTGTGGACACCCACTCCTCGAAGCCGTGCTGCGGGATCAGATCGTCGCCCAAATGCCACTTCCCGAACTTGGCGCAGACGTACTCATCCGGGGCCATCTCTGCGATGGTTTGTACGTCCTCTGGGAGGTTGCTCATCCAGCGCCCCGGCTGGCTGTTGCGCACCACTTTGGCCGAGTGCGGATAGAGGCCGGTCATGAGCGTGGCGCGGGCGGGGGTGCAGATGACCTGCCCCCCGAAAACCGGTCCAACTCTAGAATTAGAGTTCTGGAATCGGAGGGCAGGCCAAGATGCCGGTGCTTAGGCGAGCCCAAGAATCACGTTCGCATACTTTCGCAAACTTTCTTTCGCCAATAGCGATCGCTAATTTGCAGGGTGTGATTGGACCTCAGGCGTATTGTGCGAGCGATCGATTTCCGGCAGGGGTTTATTTAGAACCGGTGAATCAACGCTGGGCGGACGAAGGACCCCTGGGTACTCCCTAACGGAACGTGGGTGTGGAATCAGATTCTCGGCCGAATCATTAGGCCTGGCTCACCTTGGCCAGGAACTTCTTGATATGAGGCAGCACGAGGTCGCTCCGTGTTATGCCCTGGATGTGGTCAAGTCCGGGCAAGGACGTTCCAGCAGCGGCCTCATATGGGAACGGTCAATCTAGCTGCGCCACTAGCGCCTCGCACGTGGCAACATCACTCTCACACAACATCACGATATTGCCCACGATAATGTAGTCGGCATAGCCAAAGTTGTGGGACCCCATGTTCGCGAACGCTTTGATTCCGCGAGCAAATTTATCGGTTGCTGCCTTGGCCGTCTGTGCGCCTACGCTCGTCGCGTCTTCGTTGGTCTCATATACCCAGAGTTCAATGTCCCGCTTATTGAAGAACCCGTACCAACCTGACGTCGCACGCTCGAGCGAACTTACGTCCTGTTCACGGCTTTTCT
Source organism: Dehalococcoidia bacterium UBA1151 (assembly GCA_002311865.1). Taxonomy (GTDB): domain Bacteria; phylum Chloroflexota; class Dehalococcoidia; order Lucifugimonadales; family Lucifugimonadaceae; genus UBA1151. Next base: position 274 of record DBZV01000194.1, on the reverse strand, counting down.
TCCAACCGGCCTTGACAAACGAATCCACTGTGAATGTGTCACTCGCTCGAACGATGATTGGCCCTGCGTCGGCCGGTTCAACCAGCTGGGCGGAACCTACGGAATCCGAACCACAGGCCATAGCTATCAACGCTGCGGCGCTTAGCGAAACAATCGAAAGCAGTCGACCACGCACTCCTATACAGCTCCTTTGTACGTCTTCAATATCTCCCGCTGCGCCAGCACCCACTCATGAGGCTCAGCACGGAGAATGATAAGCGAAGTGGTTAAGTGG
>DBZV01000089.1:740-3458 GCA_002311865.1 Dehalococcoidia bacterium UBA1151 | reverse complement strand
CGGGTCTGCTTTTATCGATCCGGGTGCGCATTTCTGACCAGTCGATGACACACGTGAATCGTCCCGATAGCAGCGATAGCGACGTGTGCCGTGATCAGCGGCTCCGGTGTAGGCACCACCGCATCTCGGACTATTGGTTCATGGAAGGTACCGTAGATTATTTTGGAAACGTTGGTCCCGGAGCGCCAAGATACTGGAATGGACATTTGAGCATAGCGTACGGATACATTGACCCGAGTCAGGTGCGCATATCGATCGGTCTTGAAACGGCTATTAACGACGATCCCCACTGCGGCATCTGTAGCGGGGCGTACGGGGTCAGGGAGAACCAGCCAGATCCAGTGACAGTGGAGCCTGAGTCCGGGTTAATCAAGTACGAACTCATGTCTAGGAAAGCCACAGGTTCCGACTATGCTGCCCGTGAACAGATTGGCCCTGACCCTCTGGGGACTTTCCTTGTCCAACACCTCGGTGACAGGACCATCCGTGTGGAAGTGGTTGCTGGTAAAGCTCCTAATGAACTATCCGGATTCTCTGATGCTGCTCTCATTTATCGACGGTAGCGAGCCGAAGCGGCAAAGATGTTGCGCTTCGTAACCCCCCGGCGGTGACTAACAACGCCCGTGTAGATTGACTGACCTGCCCCAGTTGCTACGCCTGTGCCTGGAAAAATACATCCCGGTGCCTGGAGTAGACCTCAAATCTTGCGTCCGGCACTGACATAGCGACTGGTACAACTATTTGGGGCAGGTCAACCCCTTCAAACGAATCCGTTTAGTGCTCCCCCGACCGACCCTGACACATCTGTTGGTGGAACTACGCGATCATTCGTGATCGGATTCAACACGCGAATCCCCAGCAGCGTGATCGGCGATTTGACGCTAACCGTACTTGAAGGGACGGTGGATGAGCATCAAGATGGTGTGGCAGCTAACGTGGGGTCGGTTCCTCTGGTGACTCCGGCTTCGCACCCTGTGCCGAGGCTGGAGGAGACCGAAGCGGACGCATTCCTGAAGGTGGTAGCGCCTATCTCTGTGGGCTGTCGCGGCAACGAGGTTTTTGTGGGCGGCACATTGCGAAACAGCGCGAGCCGTGACTTGGACATTGGCTTGATCGAACTGATCGTATTTGATATCGATGGATTGCCGTTGGATGAGTTGGCAGTCAATCGTTTAGGACGTCAGGTATCTGGGAACTTCCTCGATCGCGCCACTGATGATCCTTACCTTCCTGATGAAACTTCAGAGTTCGGGTTCATCATCCCCGCTGATGCTGGCGTGTGTGCAAATGGCGTCGAGTGGGCGCTCATCCACGAAATGTCACTCATCGCCACGGGTCAGCTTCAGGGCAACTGACCCGACATCAAGTAGCTGCGGAATTCCTCGACGGACAGGCCGTCGATGCCGAGATCGGTGACGCTCCGCCCTGAAGAGGCGCCGTCAAGGCTCATTACGATCGAACCAATCTCGATGAAGCTTCGCATCAGCGGAGTGGGGACGCCGAACTGGTTCGCCATCGACGCCCAGGTCGCAATTCCGTAGGGAATATCCTCCGTGATCCAGCGCGATGAGAGATCGCCAGGCGCCTTGAGGCGAGTGAGCATCAGGCTGCCGTTGATCGTCTCCCAGAGCGTTCCGGCGGGGCCAAACCCGGCATCATGAAACGCCTTCGCAACTGGAGTTAGCTCATGCCCCAACGCTCGCCCAATCGCTTTGCGTTCCTCATCGATCTGGCTGACCACCTTCGCAACGGATGGTGAAACGCCCTCTTCGTAGAAGTAGAACTCGCCCCGCGAGTATTCGATCCTTCCCGCGTTCATTAGTACGCCGCATGGATGGATCACGGGATTGATGGATGAGAGGCCACATGCGGCAACGTCCGGGTGGGCGGAGATACCTGGGAAGAGAGGCGCGAGTTGTGCCAGCACATCGTCAGTTCGCGTGGCTGGCAGTGTGCCCATCCCGAGGCCGGTTACCTCGCCCCAAATCGTAGCTTCGCTGGGTGCGGTTTTGCGGCACACGTACGGGGCGGTATCGACCTCCGCCAGAGTCACGCCTTCCGCGCCGTGCTCTCGCAGAATGCGAGCCCATTCTAGCGATCCCAGCGTGCCTGGCATCAGCGCCACCGTCTTGCCGGCTGTCAGCAACGGGGCGAATGCCTCGGCGAACGGCTTGTGGGCATATGACGGCACGATGAGGAGCAGCAAGTCTGAGCTATCGACTGCTTCTTGCGCGTCGGTTGTGACCGACTTGAGGGTAGCAACGCCCTCTTCCGCAACGCCAACTAAGGTGATCTGTCGCGACTCCCTAATGGCATCGATGTTCGACGCCTGATCAGGCAGCTCAAACAGCGTTATCTCATGACCCCGCAGGCTCAAGTTCGCGGCGACAGCGAAGGCGGTGTTGCCACCACCAAGGATGGTTACTGAGGTCATCTGTAGCTCCCGGTGCTTGTTTCGTTGCCAATACTACCGGTCACCAGGTAGCGATCATCGGAGTGCTCGCGACCACTGTGACCTGCCCCCTATAGCGCTCCCACCTATTATCTGTGATTCCCGGCAAGCTCAAGCGCTGGCATAGTTGCTTCAGGCGCTGGTGGCCGGTATCCAAGTGAACTGTGTGGACGGATCGTGTTGTACTCCCGCCTCCATCTTTCGGTCAGTATCTGCACCTCCTTCAGTGAGTAGAAGATCTCTCCGTTGAGTAGTTCGTCTCTGAG
>DBZV01000089.1:386-651 GCA_002311865.1 Dehalococcoidia bacterium UBA1151 | reverse complement strand
CGTTCTCCCACGGACTGCCTGGCTGGATGAACAGTGGCTGCGCTCCCAGGCTCGTCAGCCATTCTCGAACCGCGGTGGCGGTCATTTCAGGGCCGTTATCTGATCGCATGTGCTCAGGTATACCGTTCAGGGCAAACAGCTCGGTGAACAGATGGATCACATCATCAGACCTCATATGTCTGGCAGCCCTGATTGCCAGACATTTCCTGCTGAACTCATCGATAACCGTGATCAGCCTGACCGCACGTCCATCGTGTGTACGGCA
>DBZV01000089.1:0-185 GCA_002311865.1 Dehalococcoidia bacterium UBA1151 | reverse complement strand
CCAGATGCGTTCGACCCGCTTGTGATTCACTCGCCATCCCCGATCCCTGAGTAGAGCGGTGATCCTGCGGTAGCCGTACCGCCCGAACTGCGTTGCCAACGCGACGATGTCGTTCGTAAGCGACACTTCATCATCCAGCGACACCAGGTCTCTACGCTGCGTGGATCTTGTCTGTCCGATTACCT
>DBZV01000073.1 GCA_002311865.1 Dehalococcoidia bacterium UBA1151 | reverse complement strand
TCCCCTATTTCGTGTAAACAACGTCGGTGGGAACTACACCTAGGGGCTGCTGCAAGACTTTCGCGAAAAGGCGCATCGCTAATAATGTGACCGGATCACAATCGGTTGAATATGAACGATTCGCAGGACGCCGAAGATGGCAATAGTTCCAGAGCCGGATCTGGCACATGCCGTAGCACAGTGCCAGAGCGGAGACAAGCAAGCTTTCAGGCTGATCGCCGATTCTCATGGCGAGCGCTTGTACGGCAATGCGATTCTCCTGATCGATGATCGCCGACAGGCCGAAGACACGGTGCAGGAAGCGCTGTTGAAGGCGTGGCGGAACATCAAGCGGCTGCGGGCAAACGACAAGCTTGGCCCGTGGCTGAACCGAATCCTCCTCAACCAGATAAAGATGCAAGGCAGACGTGCCAGGCACCCGGAAGGACCGATAGACGAGGCGTTGCAGCTGCGCTATTCCGGCAAATCGCCGGAGCAGCGGGCTATCGACTCAGAGACATCGGAGCACCTCTGGGGCAGGCTTCAGGAGTCATATCGGAAAGACAGCGCATCGCGCTTGTTCTCCGTTACTCCCTGGGCTACTCAACTCCTGAAATCGCCCGGTCGACAGGGTGGAATCAGGGAACGGTCGGTTCGCATTTATCACGAGGACTTGCGGCGCTAAGAGGGACGGTTGATCCATCGCTCATAGGTGACCCCACAGTAGAAAGGCCACTGGCATGAGCCAGATGAGTTACGCCGACGCCCATCTCGAGACCGCCCTCACGGCGATGTTCGAGCGCAAGGTCAATGAAAACCGGTCCTCCATGCGCTACTGGCCGACGGTCTCAGACCGTCTCGGTGAGCAAGTTTCCAGAAGACCCTGGGAGTACGTCATGGACGCCATTTACAAGCTTCGATTACCCGTCAAACCACAATACGTTCAATCTGCCGGCGGAGCACTAGTTGTAGTTATCGCAGTGTTGCTGCTGATTCTGTTTATGAATACCGATGACACATCAAACGGTGGATCGGCACCGGCTGATTCGCCACAACAGACCGTGCCTGAAAGTGGGGGCGCTGACCCCGGGGGCGGCGCAATCGCTCCGGCTCCCGCGAGCACTTCAACACCAACCAGCACACCCGCGCCAACGGCAACTACTGTGCCATCGACCGCGAGGCTTGAGCCAGAGCCGCTCGTTACTCCCACACCGGATCCGGTAGCGTTGTTGACAGACCCTCTGACAGTCGGCGCGGAAAGGCAGTTCCCTGTCAGCCTCACAGGAGACCTCTTCGGTATTCCTTCCATCACACTTTGGGCAGAATATCTAAAGAATGGTGCGCTGGAAGTTCAGGGCGACTACTGGCATTTGTGCGGCCGTGGTGGTGATTCAGGAGCGGGCACCGGCGTTGCCGAAGGTTCGCTGTTGAATGGTGCGCTCGTCTACTTCCTGGGCTTCCCCACACCCAATATGGCCTCTAACGAAGCATTCCTGGTAATCAGCGATGATGACGAAGCTAGTTGGCAATCGTTCGTGCTGAGCTACCAGAGTGGTTCAGCCGTGCTCATACCCGCCGAAGCAAGGCCATATGGCAGGAGGTCCCGACGACCCGGTGAAGTGGGCTACAAGCCCCATCGAGTTCAACGTATACGACTCAGCGATCTGCCAGTGATTCAACTACTACGTTGAGTATCGACACACGGTAGTCCAGGCATCAATACAAGCATCCGGCCCCGGAACCCTCCTCCGGGGCCGCTGCGCGTAGGCCTTGAGCACGCTCTATGAGGCGACATCTCTGAGCTTACGGGAGTCTCAGCCAGATATCTTTTTGAGCAGCATGATCTCAACTAAGCGCTCCTGGTCGTTACATTCCCCTCACCCAGCATCTCTACCAGGCGCGAAGTTAGCTCTGGGCACGTACGCACCTTGACGAAAGGCATCTCCAGGCTAATTACCTCGTGCGCAGTTTTGATCTCCAGCGTGACGTAGTCATCGCCGCGGAAGTCGAGCATCGTCTTCACTATATCTTCCAGATGGTATCGGTCCTCACGCGTCTGGTCCGTCTCAATCACCCGCACGATGATGGTGCCGCTGGCGATGACGGGTGCGGCGTTGCCATTGTCGTTTCCATTGCTCATGCCAACGTGATACGAACCGTTCTGAGTTGCCGTTGGCGTTGGTGGCGATTCAGCAACGCCGATGGGCGCATGACCGTTTCCGTTTGTGGGCGGCGGCGCGGCAATCGAAGCTGCTGCGATTCCCTCAACTACGGGCGCAGGTGCTGCTGCGCCCTGGCCAGCCTCGCCAAACTTGTACTCGCTGACGGTATCCACAGCGACGGAGACACTGTTATCGCGTTCACGTACGCTGCCCATGATTATCACAAACTTACCGTCCTCCCACATCCCACGCGTGGTCTCAAGCACATTAGGCCACACCACAATCTCAACTTCGCCATCAAGCATTCCAATGTGCACCGCCAGGAAGGCGTCGCCCTTGCGCGTGCTTAGCTCACGAATGCGCCGAATCTGGCCCAGCATGGCAATCTTCTGGTCTTTCAGATCAGCCGTGATCTGGTTCGCAAATACTTTGAAGCGATCGGCGTTGGCGTGCATTTCACGCGTGAAGGGACTCTCAGTCAGTTCAACACCCAATAACTCACGCTCCCAGAGAATCTTCTCGCTGTCGCTAACGTCATCTTCGCCCGAAAGTTGGAGGTCTGCCGTTGGCGTCGGCACCTCATCGCCCAACATGTCGAACATCGTCGTCTGGCCGGAGTCCCGCAGTTTGGCTTCTCGCTGAATCAGCGTGAGCAGGCGTTCGATGCCCGCCAACACCGCGCCACGAGACGCAATCGAGTCGAACGCTCCCACTTTGGCAAGGCTCTCCAGCGTGCGACGGTTCAGGCCCGTGAACTTGACCCGCTTGCACATGTCCTCCAGCGACTTGAACTCGCCGGACTCCGTGCGCTCCTCCACTATCGGACTGACCGCGCCGGGGCCAACATTCTTCACTGCTGCGAGGCCAAAACGAATCGAATCTTCTTCGGAGTCCAGGGGGCTGGCGGAGAAGTTCACTGCTCCCCTGTTCACGTCCGGCGGGAGCACGCTAATGCCCAGCCGAGTCGTCTCACGCACCGCCAATGCTAGCCGATCCGGGTTGTCGGAGGCGGCGTCCAGCACGGCCACCATGTACTCCGTCTGGTAGTTCGCCTTCAGGTACGCCGTCCAGTACGCAATCATGGCGTAGGAAGCGCTGTGCGCCTTGTTGAACGCATAGCCCGCAAACGGCTCGATCAGCTCGAACATCGTCGATGCCAACTCTTCGGTGTAGCCCTTTGCAAGCGCGCCGTCGATGAACTTCTGCCGCTCAGCCTTCATTATTTCGGGATCTTTCTTGCCCATCGCCTTGCGCAGAATATCGGCCTCGCCCAGCGTGTAGCCGCCGAAATCTCGAGCGATGAGCAGCACCTGGTCCTGGTAGACGATGATGCCGTACGTCTCCTCCAGAATGGGCTGCAGGTCCGGGTGCGGGTAGGTGATTTTGCTGCGCCCGTGCTTGTTATCGATGAACCTTGGAATGTGCTCCATCGGACCCGGCCGGAACAGCGCGATCATGGCTGAAATGTCTGAAACAGACGTGGGCTTCAGCTCCTTCACCCACCGCCGCATGCCATCGCTCTCAAGCTGAAACACGCCAAACGTCTCCGCCTCGCCCAGCATGTCGAACGCGGCCTTGTTATCCAACGGAATGTCGTTGAGGTTTAGCTGTTCGCCGCGTCGCTCCTTGATGAGCTTGATCGACCGGTCCAAAATTGTGAGGTTGGTTAGCCCCAAGAAGTCCATCTTGAGGAGGCCCAGTTTGGCGACGGGGTCCATCGAGTACATGGTGGCAGGGATGGCGCCCTCTTCACCGCTGGTGGCGCGCTGCAACGGAACCACGTCGGTGAGCGGATCTTCGGTGATCACGACCGCCGCCGCATGCGTGCTGGCGTGGCGCACAGTGCCCTCTAGCCGGCGTGCAGTGTCGACCAGGTGAATGAGCTTTTCGTTGGGCGCAATAAACCTGGCCAGCTCACTGTCGACCCCAAGCGTGTTTTCAAGCGTTGTGCCAAGCCTCGATGGGATGAGCTTCGCTATCTCATCGACGTCTGCGTAGTCGATGCCCATCGCACGCCCCACGTCCCGCACGGCAGCTTTTGCGCCCATCGTTCCGAATGTGATGATCTGCGCCACGTGGCCTTCGCCATACCGCTGCGCCACCCACTTGATGACCTCAACCCGACGGTCATCCTGGAAGTCGAAGTCAATGTCAGGCATCTCACGGCGTTCCAGGTTCAGGAACCGCTCGAACACCAGGCGAGTTTCGATGGGGTCGATGTCCGTGACGCCCAGTGTGTAGAGGACCACGCTCGCGGCCGCGCTCCCGCGTACGCCCATGAGAATGCCCCGCTCGTGTACGAAGTCACCGATGTCTTTGGCGGCCAGGAAGTAGTCCGGGAAGCCGGTCTGCTCAATCACGTCCAGCTCGTAAGCCAGGCGATCTGTGATCTCCTGCGTAGCCTCGGGATACCGCTGTTTTAGACCTTCCTGGCAGAGAGCCGTCAGGTGGTCGATTGACGATATGCCGCCTGGCGTCTCGTACTTCGGTAATCTACTCGCCCCGAACTGAATCTCGAGATCACAGGAGTCGGCGATGCGCTGCGTGTTGGCGATCGCTTCGGAGTTGTCCCGCCACAGCTCGGCCATCTCTTCTTCAGTCTTGAGATAGAACGAATCGCCATCGAACTTCATGCGTTTGGGGTCGTCGAGAGTCGAGTTCGTCTGGATGCAGAGCAGCACATCCTGCAGCGGCTGATCCTCGCGGTACGTGTAGTGGCTATCGTTCGTCGCCACCAGCGGGATATCCATCTGTGGCGCCAGATCAATCAGCGCCGCATTGATCTCCGGCAGGTCCGGCACGCCGTCGTGGCTCATCAACTCAAAGTAGTAGTGCTCGCCAAACACCCGCTTGTGCCACTCCGCCGTCTTGCGGGCGTCAGCCATCCGTCCATCTTTGATCATGCGAGCCATCTCGCCCGACGGGCAGCCGGAGAGCACGATCAGCCCCTCCGAGTACTCCTCCAGCATTTCGCGATCCATGCGCGGCCGGTAGTAAAACCCATCGAGGTGCGACTTCGATACAAGCTTCAGGAGGTTCCGATAGCCGGTCTCATTACGGCAGAGCAGCGTGAGGTGGTAGGGGAATCGATTGTTCGGATCACGCTCCGTGTGGCTCCCCGGCGCAACGTACGCCTCAACGCCAATAATCGGTTTTATTCCGGCAGCCTTAGCCTCCGAGTACAGTTCGATAGCGCCATACAGATTCCCATGATCGGTAAGCGCTATCGCCTCCTGCCCCAGCTCCACAGCACGCTTAACCAACCTGTCGATATGGCTCTGCCCATCAAGAAGGCTGTAATGCGAGTGGTTGTGCAGATGAGTGAACAAATTATTGGCAGATTACCGACGCACCTCAAATGCGCCAATCACAAATTCCCGAAATCAAAACATCCCCATTCAACCATCCTCTCCCCCAACGGAAGAGGATTAAGGTGAGGGTGATAAAACAGCCCCAAAGGGGCCTCATTCGACTATCCGAGGATTATAGCCCGTCAATCCAATGCGCTAACCATGCGCTACCGGATAATACGCGACATATACGCATACATTTCATCGCAACCACAATGGGTTGGTGAGACATCGATCGTCAAGATTGGTGAAAAATCAATCCGAATCGCGGTCTGTCCCGAGTTAGCGTTCTGAGGCACATTCAACAGACCACCTCACCCAATATTGCGTAGGGGTGTCTGAGATAACTGCACTCAGGCACCCGCCACCAGCCCCGACCAGCCGCACACCCACCATCCATCGTCCTGAGCGACGCAGGGAGCGTGAGGATCTCATCCTCAACGCCCCTTCACCGCAAACGCTTGGAAAGGTTCCCTGTCGAAGAGCCCAATGGAGTGTGAGCGCTGTGGGTGCCACTTCGCCGTCACTGAGGACGAGACAAAGAACGTGACAGCACTAGCTTGCCCCCGCTGCAAGGCTGACATAGAGATCGAAGACGAGATCTAGGTTCTCTGTTGCTGGTCTCAGGAGTGGTCTCTTTGCTCCTGGGACCGGCAACATGCAGTGGTTTCCAGCGAATCAAAAGGGTTCACTGCCAAATCCATCCGTCCGAATTCAATTTCTCAAGGCACAGTAAAAGTTCGCCGAGAAGAGATTCTTGCGTGCAACAGCCTGTCCGATTTCTCAATCAATTCTATCTTGTCTTGCCCAGCGGTACGGTAATCGTTATCGCCAGACTACCCAGCCCTCTCCCGGAGGGTGATGGGGCAAATTCACACAAAATCAGACGGCTAAGAGTTCCTGGAGGCGGTCGGCGATGATGTGTTCTTCGCCTTCGTTTAGGGTGTGGACGTTGATGGTTATGGTGTCGTCGCCTTCGGCGGCTACCCTGATCCGAGGCGAGCCTTCTAAGAGCTCGTTGAAGATATCGTCGGCGCTCTTGCCTAGCTTGTCGATGTCGAGAACTACGTGGAGCATTAGCCCGACGTAGTTGCTGACGGGCATCACTTTCGTCTCCCTCACGCCCGAGGCGTCCTGCACCGCCCGCTCGATTGCCCCGAACTTCATGCCGTAATTGACAAGGCGCTGTTCATGGTCAGTTTCGACCCATGCCTCCAGGGCGGCCACCAGACCCACGATCTCTTGCCGGTCCATCTTCATTGCCCGTCCAAAAGGCGTTGGCCCAATAAATCCATGGGCCGCGACCGCATCGATCATCTCTTGCTTGCCGACTACGAATCCCGAGGATTGGGGTGCGCCCATGTACTTGCCGCCGAAGCAGACCAGGTCGGCAGAGGCGGCATTTCTTCGAAGAGTCTCCAGGGGGTAGATCTGGGCCGCTGCGTCGCCGATTACGGGAACGTCGTGTCCGTGCGCGATTTCGATAGTCTCTTCGAGGCTCACCACCGCGTCGTCAATGTCGGGTTGGATCAAGAACGCTACGGCCGCGGTATCCGGGCCGATCGCATCCTCTAATTGTTCAGCGGAAGTGCCATTCTCGTCGCCCGGCAGGACCAGCTTGGAGCCTGCTATTGTGTAGGCGCGATCGTAGCCGTAGCGCTGCTTCTTCTGGAGCACGATTTCGCTCTTGAGGCCAGTCAGGTCTGGGATCTGTGCAGCCTTGTCAGGGTCGTTGCCCGTGATGCATGCGGCTGTGCTCAGGACCAGTGCGGCGTAACAGCCAGCCGTGGGGTATCCGGCCTCGGCCCCGACCAGTTCGGCTATCCGATTCCCGGTGACCTCCAGCAGCTCCTCCATTTCGACGAAGCTGTTGCTGGCCTCATACATCGCCTGAAAAGCCTCGGGTGAGGGCGTGGATCCGCCCCACACGGTGGTGTTGCCGCCAGCGTTGATCACGGGACGTGCGCCGAGCCTAGTATAGATGTCTGGTTGGCTGCTGGTTGTCATTGCAGTTTCCTCCGAGAATATCTACCCGCCGCGCATATGGTACCCGCGGTGCGGCTATGGCGCGTTGTATTGCGGGGTGTCTGCCACACGGGTAATGGCCGCGGGGCGGCGAAGGGGGCGGGGCGCAGCTAGCGCAGGCACCCTTACTGGATTCCCATTTTCATGGGAATGACGGTGGGCTGCTTGGCCCTTCGACAGGCTCAGGACGGCTTAGGCCCGCGGAATTGCCGCTACGAGTACTGCGAATGGCCGTGGGGGTGGCCTGAGGGGACATAGCGGCGGATTACGAGGCTGGCGTTTTGGCCGCCGAAGCCGAAGCTGTTGGTTAGGACTGTGTCTACCTGTTTTTCTCGGGCTACGTTCGGGATATAGTCGAGGTCGCAGTCGGGGTCAGCGGTCTCTTGGTTGATGGTGGGGTGCATGATGTTGTCTTCGATGGTCTTGATGACTGCGATGGACTCAAGCGCTCCAGACGCGCCGAGGGAGTGGCCGATCATCGACTTCGTGGAACTTATGGGGACGTTGATTGCGTTGTCGCCGAAGACGCCTTTGATAGCCAGGGTTTCTGACTTGTCGTTCATGGGCGTGGAGGTGCCGTGAGCGTTGATGTAATCGATATCGTCTGGCGTGACGCCAGCGTCCTGGATTGCCAGGTTCATGCTGCGGATTGCGCCGAGCCCTTCGTTGTGGGGCTGGACGAGGTGGAAGGCATCGTTGGTGACGCCGAAGCCTGCGATTTCACCGTAGATGGTGGCGCCGCGCTCCAGGGCGTGTAACTCATCTTCTAGAATCAGTGTGGCCGCGCCTTCTGCTGGCGCGAAGCCGTCGCGGTCGGCGTCGAAGGGTCGGCTGGCTTTCGATGGATCGTCGTTGAAGTGAGTTGTGAGGGCGTGGATGGTTGAGAACCCGCCCATTCCGAGCTGACAGATTCCGGCTTCTGCTCCGCCGGTGATCATCACTTTTGCGCCGCCACGCCGGATCACTTCCGTGGCTTCTCCGATGGCCTGGGTTCCGGCGGCGCAGGCGGTGACGCAGGTGGCATTGTAGCCGATGGCGCCGAAGATGCGGCTTACGTTTGCGGAGGCCATGTTGACGAGCATGCTGGGGATGTAGAACGGGGTGATGCGCATGCCGCCCCGGTTTACGAGGACGCGGCCAGCGGCTTCTGTTTCAGGCAGTCCGCCAGCGCCGCTGCCGAGTAGCACACCGACGTCTTCCGGGCCGACTGCGGTGATATCGAGCTTCGCGTCCTCAATAGCCTGCGTGGTGGCTCCGACGGCTAGCTGCGAGAAGCGGGCGAGTCGTTTTGACTCTTTGCGGTCGATGTACGTGGTGGGATCGAAATCCTTGACTTCGCCGCCAATCTGGCAGAGGAAGTCGTTGGACTCCATGAGGGTGAACGGGGCGATGCCGGATTTTCCGGCTTTGAGCGCTGCCCAGTACTCATCAACTGAGTTGCCGTTGGCGGCGAGGGCGCCGATACCGGTGATGACGACTCGGGGTCGGGGGTCGTTTGCCATCGCTATGTGTTCACTTTCGGTCTGCCTCCGGGAGGCGGAGCGTTGGGTAGTAGTCGGGTTTGATGTTCAGTTCGAGCTCCCGGATCTCTGCCGCAATAGCGAGGGAGCCGGTTGCCACTATTAGATCGTCTTTATTTGCAAGCTGTTTGGCTGCCGCGAGCGCCTCTTTTGTGTTGGCGGTCACGTGCACAACTTGCACATTATCTCGCAGAAGTGCCTCGGCTACCTCATCCGGCGGAACGGATTTGGGATGGCGGGACTGCGTGACGATGAATTTTGTGTTGCCGTTGGATAGCTTGGCAGCGGTTTGTGCGAAGTCGTGACCGCCTGATCCACCAAACACCACCACGCAGTGGTCACTTGGAAGATTTAGGTCGGCTATGACGTCTGCGAGGACCGATGCAGAGTCCGGAGAGTGGGCGCCGTCTACGAGGATTGTTGGGGCGTTGTCGGGAGTGGGGATGATCTCGGCGCGGGCGGGCCACTTTACGGTTGTTAGGCCGCGTTCGATGGCATCTACGGGCGGGCGTGAGGCGGCGGGGAGCGCCTCGACAGCGGTTACGGCGACTCGCGCGTTGTCGATCTGGTGGCGGCCGAAAAGTGGGAGAGCGAAGTGGTAAGTGGCTCCTGAGGCAGCTGACAGTTCTGTTGTGGGCGTGGCGCCGTTCGAGTCTGGTAATTGATGCGTCTGAGTTGCGTCGATGGCGTTTGTGAGCGGTGCGCCGCGGGAGTGGGCGATGGTGGAGAGGGTAGCCATTGCAGCATCCGGCTGGCGGCCGATGACTACTGGCGTGTCCGGCTTGATGATGCCGCCCTTCTCGGCGGCGATCTCCGGGATGGTGTTGCCAAGGACTGCCACATGATCGAGGCCGATGGGCGTGATCACGCTGACGAGGGGGTTCAGCAGATTCGTGGCGTCGAGCCTGCCGCCGAGGCCGACTTCGATAACCTGGAAATCTGCGCCGATAGCCGCGAAGTGGACCCATGCCATCGCAGTCATGATCTCGAAATAGCTGACCTTGCCAGCTTCACCGCTTTCGCTTACGCCAACAACGTGGGGCCAGAGTTCATCGACGAGATCGGCGAAAGTGTCTTCGGCGATTGGTTCGAGGCCGACGCGAATGCGCTCCCGGGCGGCGTGGAGGCTGGGAGAGGTGTAGAGACCGACGGTGTGGCCGGCGGCGGCGAGGATGCTGGTGATCATGGCGGCGGTGCTGCCCTTGCCTTTGGAGCCTGCGATGTGGATGGCTGGGACTGCGTCTTGCGGGTTGCCGCACGACTCCATGAGCAGCTGCATGCGCTTGAGATGGAAGTCAGGCGGATCCTGCGCGCGGCTCTTCTTTTCGAAGTCCGGCAGGGTCATGAGCCTGTCGAGTGCGTCCTGATATCTTCTCACTGGCTAGTGGTCCCTGATGTGGCGCGGCATGCGGCCGATCATGATGCGGAGTGCGGCGAAGATGCCGACGCGGCGCACGTAGTCAATATTGCCTCGCATAGAGCGTGGTGGGCGGTCGAATAGCTCCCCGAATGATGCGCCTGATGCCACGTTGTCGATGTTGAGCATCTGTAGCTGTTCGGAGGTGGCAGGGGGGTTGGGCGTGAGTAGTTCCATGATGCGGACAACTGGCCTCATCAGGAGGAGGGGCAGTCGAATCTTGATAGTGCGGCGACCCATCGATTCGGCGATGACGTCGAGTATCTGGATGTAGTCGAGAACGTCTGGGCCGCCAAGTTCCAGTATCTCGCCATCGTGTGTGGGCGAGTGGGCTAGGCGGGCGACGGCGTAAGCGGCATCGTCGGCCGCGAACGGCTGGAAGCGCGATTTGCCGCTGCCGATGACTGGCACGAACGGGCCGAGACGTACGAGCGCGGCAAGGGCGTTGGCGAACTCGTCGCCTTCGCCGAAGAGCGCGGAGAGGCGGGCGATGCTGAGATCGATGCCAGATGCCTGGGCGGCGGCCTCGCTCTTGCCGCGAAAGTTGAAGTAGCGGACGCCTGAGGTCTGATCTGCGCCGACTACGGAGACGAGCACACCGCGCGGGATTCCGGCGTCCACTGCGGCCTGGAAGACTCGCTGCGTGCCCTGAACGTTGACTGACTCGTAGGTGGCGCCCCGGCGCTCTCGGAGGATTGCCGCACTGTGAACCACGAGTGACGCACCAGACATGACGGCGGCCAGTGAGGTGGAGTCGGTGATATCGGCCTCAACAGCCTCGACGTTGGCGAGATCTACGATTGCATGCTGCTCAGGCCGGCGCACTATGGCGCGGACGGGTCGGCCCATCGCGGAGATTTCTCGCACGATTCGTCGTCCAAGAAATCCGGCGGCGCCGGTTACGACAACTGGACCATCACTAACCACGAGCACTTCCAATCATGAAGTGAGATTCAATCCCCTCTATCATTAGTAGTAGAGATTATTTCATCTTGTTGGAGACGGCGGTTAATGGGGCTGAACGAATTCCTGGATACGGTGCCGAACGAAGAGGGTAGCCAGTTCACCTACGCGGGCCTCAGCGAACTGTCCGGTCTGTCGACGGATGAAGCGCTAGACCTTGCGGAGGCGTGGGAAGAGTGGTCTGAATCACGGCTGGTCAACTTTCTGCATCGGCTTGTGGGACTCTCGGAAGATAATACGTTGCTTGAGTTTGACACCGTGTTCAAACAGGCACTGTCGATTGAATCTGCGCCGGGTCGCAAACTAGCGCTGTCCGGACTGGCGGAATGTGACGACCGAGCTCTGGTAACGCCGTTGCTGAAGATGGTGAAGTCGGACCCGGCGGACGAGGTCAGGGAGGATGCCACGCTGGCGCTGGCTCGATTCGCGGCGCTTGGGGTGGCCGGCAAGCTGCTGAAACGAGATATCCAGAAAATTGGCTCCAGCCTGAATGAGATCCTGGCAAACGCCCGTGAGACAGATGGCGTGCGGCGGCGTGCGCTCGAGGCGTCGGCAACGCTGGGCGTCAGTAACGTGGATGTGCTAATCAAAGCGGCGTTTGATAGTGGCGATGTTGAAGAAGTGAAGAGCGCTCTCTACTCCATGGGTTTGACCAGCAATCAGGCGTGGCTGCCGCAGGTGCTAGAGCAGATCGCAAGCGAATCGCCTGAGCTTCGGTTTGAGGCGGCGCGGGCGCTGGGTGAGATCGGCGAAGAGCCGCACGTTATCCAACTGGCCGAACTGCTGGAAGACGCGGACCCGGTTGTGGCCGTAGCAGCGATCGGGTCGTTGGCGCGCATTGGTGGTGAAGCTGCGACGAAGTTGATCCAGAAAGGCACCGAAAGCGAGCACACCCTCGTTGCTGAGGCGTCCCAGACTGCGCTTCGTGAGATCAAGATGGAGAATATCCTGTTCGAGGATGAGCCCGGCATCTTTGGGATTACCCCACAGGAGGACGACATAGAGGTCGTAGACGATCCTGAGGCGGACGAGGATCCCGATGATGATAAAGACGACGACTGGAAGTTCAAGGACTACAGCGTCGACGAGGCGGACGGCTTCGACTACTTCGACGATAGCGAGGACTCACCGCTGCTGTTTGGTGAGTTTGAAGACGAGGAGGATACTGAGGACGATGATGACGAACCCATGTGGAGCTCAGAGTCAGGGACTTAGTTCTGCTCGAACGCGTATGCTGCGGCGCCCAGTAGTCCGACATCGTCACCGAGTTGCGACACGACAATTGGCACGTAATCGCGATATCTGAGGAGAGCGGTTGCCTGAACGCGCGCGATCAGATCGTCCCAGTGCCTGCGCAGTCCCGCTACTTCGCTATCGCCCACCACGACTGAACCGCCAACGACGATTACGCCGGGGTCGAACGTGGCCAGCAGGTTTACGAAGCCTATTGAAAGCGCGTTGACGGCTCTCTCCACTAGCTCGACAGCAATCTTGTCGCCTGCCTCTGACGCGGCGTAGACGATGCGGCCGGTGATAGCCGAAGGATCGCCGTTTGCGAGTGCCAGTATCTGGGAGTCGGGCGCGTCGGCAACGGCTTCACGTGCGGCGCGAGCCACGCCACCGCCTGCGGCGAGCACCTCCAGGCAGCCTTTGCAGCCCGCGTTGCAGGCCGGGCCTGTCGGGTCGATGATCAGGTGGCCTATTTCTCCAGCCATGCCGTGGCGGCCGTTCACCGGAACGCCGTCCGAGAGCATTCCGCCACCGAGGCCGGTGGAGACGGTTACGTAGACGACGTCACGATGGTCACGGGCTGAGCCGAACTTCCACTCGGCAAACGCGGCGGCGTGGGCGTCGTGAATGATGTCTGGGGTGTGGCCGGTGAGTTCTGTGATGCGTGGCACCATGGTTTTATCGTGCCATCCCATCAGGTTTGGCGGATGACTGTAAAAGCCTTCAGACGGGTCGATTGGGCCTGCCGTGGAGATGCCGAATCCGGCGATTGACGATGGATCAACGCCTTCTGACACACGATCGACGAGCTCACACAGCCGGTCTGCCGCGGAATCGATTCCCTGTTCGGGTCTGGTCGGCGTGGCATCGCGGGCGACAATTTCGCCAGCGCTGGTTACGAGTGCAGCTCGTATCTGGGTGCCACCTATATCGCCAGCAAGTGCGTAAAGTGGAGTTACAGATTTGTTTTGTTGGTTCATGATCGGATTCTAGATTATGTGGCCGGGAGTTTTGTGAGTGACAAGCGAGCGAAAGCCGACTGCAGAAGATCGGCTTGACGGCATAAGGGCGAGGGCCCGCGATCAATTGTCGGCCGAAGAGGCCCGCCACGTGAAGATGCTGCTGACCAAGCCTCGACGCGATTGGGAGGTTCAGTTCGATCAACTGAAGCGCGCCTATCACCGGATGCTGTACGTGTTCGCGGTGATGGACGAGTCGCTTTCGATTCCAGAGTTGCGATACTTGTTGATCGCGATCTGGAAGTCCAACACCGATCCGGAATCGTTGCGGCAGCGCATTGCCACAGGTGTCGAGCAAGAGGAAATTCGGTGGCAGCGTGGCCGATACAACATCACCCGTGATGGTATTGAGCACATGTACAACATCGAAAACGGCATTCTGCTCCGGAGCGGGCAGCGCGCACCCGAGGATGACCGTCGCAAGGAGTTCGATAGACCCGGGTACCGCGATGATCGGCGCGGTGGTTCGGCATACGATTCCCAGCTCAGCAGTACATCGCGCGATGATCGCGGTAGAGATTCCTCTCGTGGCGGATCGTCATTCGACGATCGGCGGGGCGGGGGCTACCGAGATGATCGCGGTGAATCAGGATCACGCGGCGGATCGTCGTATGGTGACAGGCGCGGCGGCGGATCACGCGATGACCGTGGAGGGTCAGCGTCACGCGGAGGATCGTCATACGGCGACAGGCGCGGCGGGCGATCCAGCGACGACCGACGTGGACCACCACGGCGAGACGATCGCGGTAGATCGCGAAGTGCCCAACGTCGAGATGGTCCTGGCGGCTCTGATCGGGGCTATGGGGGCCGCGGTCGTTAGCACGGCTTCTTGCGGTGGTTAGTCTTCGGGCCAGTGATCCTGAGCGTTATCTTGCGGGTCGTAGCCTAGGAACTGCTTGGCGTGCTCAATGTCCCAGAAGCGCCACGTGTTGTTTGAGACGCCGTAGAAGATCTGGAATCCGAGCTTCTCGACGCTGAGACAACGGTCGATCAGATGCACCGCATCACGATGGCTGAGCCAGGTGGCTTTCATGCGGACGTTAGCTGTGGGATCGTCATCGCGTGAGACAGTGCCGATTCGGAGGCAGGCTGCTTCGATACCAAAATTATCGTGATAGTAAGCACCGGTCGCCTCTCCGAACGCCTTGCCGATTCCGTAGTAGCCGTCCGGCCGAATCTGAACAGTGTTATCGATCTGTGGGAATTTTCCTGGCCTGCGATCGCCGTAGTCGCCTGTCCGAATTTCCCCGGCATGGTCTTCCAGCTCATACATCCCAACGGCGTGATTGGAGCTGGCGTAGACGACGCGCTTCACGCCGGCACGTTTCGAGGCTTCCCATACGTTGTAGGTGGTGACAATGTTGTTGTGTAGCACGGAGTCCCAGGAGCCGCGCTGATCGGGATTGGCGGCCAGGTGAACGACCATATCGACACCCTCAAATGCCGGTAGGACGGCGTCGAGATCGTGAAGGTCCGTCACCAGCGTAGGGACATCTGGCGCGCTATCTGGCTTGGCGATATCGAGGCCGGAGAATTCGAACTTATCGGAGAGTGTGCGGATGACTACTCCGCCAATGAGTCCCCTGGAGCCGGTTACGAGTACGCTGGGTTTGTCTGGCATTCGGATGGGATCCTTTGTTCGGGGATTGATTTGCAACGCGACTATACGCGTCATTCTGAACGAAGCGGTAGCGGAGTTG
>DBZV01000136.1:25620-43464 GCA_002311865.1 Dehalococcoidia bacterium UBA1151 | reverse complement strand
GTTCATCTCGGTGCTGGCGTTGATGTGCTGGCCAAGCGGGTTGAAGAAGAAGTAGGCGTGAAGCCACTCGTGCGCCACTAGATCCAGCGTTCGCAGCAGTGAGTTGTCATCGCGAACGAATGTGGGGAACGTTGCCACACCCCCAAGCGACAGAACGATGCCGGACAGGCCACTCTGCTCCAATACATTCGCCTCCACCTCAAACGACTGCGTTCCGGTCATGCCGGGCGATAGCAACACTGAGTCGAGCCGCCGAATCTCATCACGCGGTGATGTCACCAACACGCGAGGAGGCGACTCCAGCCGGAAGTCGACGGGCGGCCAGAGTGATCCGCCAAAACCACCGAATCCCAGATCCGATAGCGTTGAACTCACCTCAGCCTCAAGCCGCTCCTCAAGATCGTCACGCGTGCGCCGCCGCTCATCTCGCCTCTCATGAAGTTCTGCCTCAAGGCGATCAATCTCGTCAGCGGGAGTATCCGAGTCCGCTATCGCCCGACTGTGTGCTCCTTCTGCATAGCGAATCTGAATTGAGAGTTCCGAGAAATTTGTAATCGCCTCGTCCAACTCCTCGCCACTTAGCCCAAATCCCAGGGAAGATGTCACGCGATTCGTCCACTTATCCAGGAAGTTGCCAAGCTCCCACCCCGGAATGCTGAACAGATAGTGCTCGCCCGCTCTCTCCGCCGGATTTATCTTTCTGACATCCCCATCCGAGAACATGAACGATGAGAACAGGACCAGGAACAGGACAATTCGAACCCCCCAGCGCAGGAAAACCCTGCGAGGCCTAAAGGAACCCAATCGGGGTATTTTGAAGAAGTTGATCAATTAGTTGTTGGTTAGGATCAGTTCAACCGCGAGCAACATGGCAACTCTCATCACCACTACCTCGTAATACGATCTATCGGTTGCAACGCGCCGCAATTAGTTTCATTGCGGCCCAATAAATGGGGGAGTCATCAAAAGTTACGTTGTTCTCTATCGGATATTCCATCGGCAAGTCCACTTCTACGGTAGCGATATTCGCAATCGCTGTCCTCGCGCTGGCCTGCTCTGGATCAGATTCCAGCTCTGAACCAGGTACTGCCGTTCGGCGAGTTGAGTCACCACAGACACCGTGGGCGCAGGCCAGAGTCAACGCCGTGAGGGATATCTGGAACTTTAGTGACGCCGGTGTGGCGTGGATGGAAGGCTACGACTTCCGGCAAATGATCAATCAACCCACATGGTTCGGCAGCACCGGATTTCAGGGCTGGGCGGGGGCGGGTCAGGCTGTGCCAAAGACGATCATGCACGAATTGAGTCACTCCTACTGGGGAGTCTTCGGCTCGTCGGTTCAACCGGACCTCGACTGGGTCCAACCGGGCGGAGGAGCTACGTCTGAAGGCCTCCTCGCGTACCGCGCCGATCTTGAGGCGTTCCTGCGACAGCCTCCCGATCGCTTCGAGCCGCTCCGCGATCGATTCCGCAACCTGACAAACCTTTCGGTGAATCCCGGCTCAGATTTGTTCCACTTCGGCGAGTCAGAGATGATCAACATGACAGGTGGTGACATTGATCTTGTGCCGCCGATTCTCAGGCCTTACTTCGATAACTTTCTGACAGACATTGGCGTTGGTGGCATCGATTTTGACGATTGGCCGCAGGCACTCAACTGGTTCCAGGATCTTGAAGGTGACGACCGCAGAGCAGCCGAAGAGCTATTCGCGATTCAACACTTCCCACTACGATTCTATGAAGAGCTAAGCGACTCTGAGCTTGCTGCCCTGCCCGATTCGATCAGCAATATCCTCGAGAACGAAGAACGGCAACGGCTCCGCGACTTCGCTGAGCAGTTCGCGGACATCAAAAACCGTGAATTCGCACTGGTTGACGCGGCCCGAATAGATGGCGGCTTCCGGTTCTGGAGCTCTTACGTCCGAGACATGCGATCCCTGCACCAGCGGCATCCCGACGAACTTGCCGAGATGTCAGGCGAGACGGGGCCAGCCCTGGCGGAAGGTTTCGACTTCTACGCCGCCATCACTTCCAAACCTATCGACGAGCAAGTTGAGTTCGTTACGGCGCGGATGGGCGAAACGGTAATCGGAGACCTCGCAGTCCTGATGGCCCCCAGAACACTTATCGCGCTTTTCGACTCGCAAATCGAGGCAGAAAGCGGTGGCCTTGGTGATGTTCTCACCGGGCAGGTCGCTACTTTGCGAGAACTCGCGGAGGCAGCGGATCAGATTATCGCGGCTTCACCTCCGGCTGGCGCAACACTAATCGATGAGTTTGTCGCAGCACGCTCCATCACCGAGGTACGAACTGAAATCAGCGGCCTGATACGGCTCCTCCGTGAAGCGGCGCCTGAGAGACTCCAAGAGTCGATGCCGTTGATTAGCGATACGACCCTGCTAAGGCTTCTAGAAGCGAGCCCGGAAATTGCGCGCTCATCAGAAGTCACGCCTGCTCGGCTGCTGGCCGCACTTGGGGCGTCACCATCTGCCAGCATCGATGATCTATCAGGCGCAGGACACACGCTCTTCGGCAACAGTTCTGGCAACTTCAACATTGACCGGGATACCGACGACGCCTTCTACGGCCTTCTCGCTAAACGTGAAAGCTCCGAACCCGGGCTGACGTTACAAGTTATGCAGGGCGCCTCACTTGGCCTCTTCACATGGATTCGATCAAACCCGCACGCCGCAGGAATCGCAATCTCCAACAGTCCTGAGTTGGCGGCGAAGCTGATCCGTGAAAAGAAGAGCCTGCGTTCATTCCCTACCCGTACGATCCACAGACTCATCTCCGTTGACCCAATTCTGGCAGCCGATGTGTTGTCGATCATGGACACCGGTTCGGAGGTCAGTCTCATCCCCGATGTGCTCAGTTGGATGGTCTACAACAGCTACTGGTCGGATCTGAATTCGGGGCCTGCTGTTGATCTATCGAACGACGCCGAATTTCTGGTTCGTCTGCTGGAACTTCAAGGTGAGGAATCCATCACGGCGGCTTTCGACGATGCTGTTGGAAACTATTTGACCGCGATCTCGGGAGACACGCTGGAAGAGGAATACCCACAACGCCACCGCGAAACACTCACCGCAATCAGGGACGCGGCGAAAGACCGATCGGCTGTTGATTTCGTAAAGCGGCTGTTGCTGCGGTTGGACGCGCTATTCGCTGCGTGACCAGATTGTCTCGTAGTGATCGCCACGAATCAGCGCTGCCAGTTCGGTCGACTCGTGCTGACGTAGCTCTGCAAGGCTGTGAGACAACGCCCTGACTGCATCCTCTGAGCCACTTTCACTGACCCGCGCGGCCAGCTTGTCCCAGACTCCCGATCGCACCATATTCGCGACATAGCTTGGCCAGGGAATTGCCACCATCTGAGTAGCTCTGGGCAGATGCGGCCTCAATCGTCGAAGAGATCGCAGTCGCTCTTGCGGGGACCGAGCCATTGGCAATACGCGCACCAGCGGGCCCTCTTCCAGACCGTGGCGCATATCCACCACCAACGCCTTCCTCAAACTTGGGAAAAATATCGAGAAGGTCTCCGATGACTCAACATGCTCAACAATCGCGCCAAGGTCAACACCATATTCATGACTCAAGATGCTCTCCTTTGTTGCCCGACGGGCTCTTGGCATTGCCTAAGAGACCGCAAGATCATCAACTGCAGCCCGGAACCCTTCAAGAACCTTTCCCCAATCTCCCACTACCCCAAACCGGGCGTCTTTGAAGATATTGGCATCCGCGTCCTTGTTCACCGCCACGATCACTTTAGAACCTGAGCAGCCAGCCATGTGCTGACTGGCGCCTGAGATACCAAACGTAATGTACACGTTTGGGCTAACACTTTTTCCGGTAAGCCCGATCTGGTGCGAGTGGTCAATCCACCCGGCGTCGCAAGCAGCCCTGGAAGCGCCCAGTGCGCCGCCCAGTACATCGGCCAGTGCCTGAAGCTGCTCAAATGGTTCCGGACCGCCAAGACCGCGACCACCGGAGATGACAACATCGGCATCTTCCAGCCGAACGCCTTTGCTCTCTTCTGCGATAGTCTCCACCAATCGCGCACTTATCTTGCCAACGTCAGTGGGAGCATCAAACGATTCGATTGGCGACGCGCCATCGCCGCTCGCCGGATCAAATATGGTCGGCCGCACCGTTAGCACCTGCACACCATCGCCCGAAAACACGTATTCGGCCAGAGCGTTGCCACCGTAGACCGGTCTGGTCACCGAAATACGACCATTGCTCGCTGAACTCAGTCCGATGCAATCCTGTGCAAAACCTCCACCTACCTGGGCAGCAACACGAGGACCAACGTTGCTACCAAAATCAGACTTGCTCAGCAGAATTGCCGCCGGAGAGAGACTGTTCGAGATAGCGGTGACCGCCGCCACAGGCGCTTCAAAACTACCCGCACCCATCTCGGCAAGCGCTTCGTGTTGAACAGTTAACACGCGGTCCGCGCCCAGTCCCGCCGCCGATGCACCGACTATTGCAGGATCATCAGACAAGACGGCAACGACGATCTCATCACCGTCGGAAGCGACAGCTTTGGCCGCAGCAACAAGCTCGCCGGTTGATTCAGTGACGACGTTTCCGTTGAGTTCAGCAACTACCAGAAGAATCGCCATCTAAATCAGGTTCTCCTCTCGCAGTCGCAACGCTAGCTGACGGCCGGCGTCAACTTCATCTTCACCGCTGATGATCTCCACGTTGCGCTCACTCTCGGGAACAAACAGACGGGTCAACTCCAGTGATGGGGCAACGTCTTCGTTTGTGACGCCAATATCGCCTAGCGACAGTGTCGTTGGCGTCTTCCGAGTAGCCGCCATGATGCCTCGTAGTGTCGGATATCGTGGCTCGCCCAGTTCGTTTGTCACGGTGACAACGGCCGGAAGTGGCGCTTCCACGACCTGGTAGCCATCGGTGAGAGATCGCTCAACCCGCACACCAGAGTCGGTGATCTGGATATTCCTTGCAAAGCTGATGCAAGGCAGCCCCAGAATCTCCGATAGTACGAGCGGTACATGGCCGTTGTCCCAGTCGGAAGCCTGCCGACCACAGAGCACCACGTCAAACGGACCCTGATTTTCGATCGTCTTCGCCAGCACTCGAGCCGTCGCGAACGCGTCGAGGTTCTCCAGGGACGGATCATCCACAAGCACAAGTTCGTCCGCGCCCATCGAGAGTGGGCGCTTCACCACATCCATCACGAACTCGGATCCAACCGCAATGATCGTGATCTCAACGTCCGCCCCGCCGGCAGCATCTTTAAGAAGGAGAGCGGCCTCGGTGGCGTTGAGATCAAATCCGTTGACCACGGGTGGCGTCCCCGGCGGTGGGACCACCCGCTTCGTCGATTCGTCGACAATAAACGCGGACGGCGGCGTATCTGGATCGGGAACCTGTTTTACACAGACGGCAATTTTGATTGCCAGAATTTCACCTCGAGTCCCAGTTGCCAGAACACCCAAATGCGGCGCGCTTCAATTCTGGGCCGAAAACAAAAATATTCGAAGGTTTGAAGCTACCATCGAGCAATTACGCAGTCAACGCGCCCAAGTCGCATTTCGAGCTACTGCGATAGGGCCGATTGCTATCTCCTGCATCATCGGCATGGGCGCTCTTCGTTGATAAACTCCATGCCGAGGTTCTTTGATTGCTCCCCCAGATTGAAGCCCAGATTAGTGATGCCGGTATCGATTGCGATGCGGGCCGTCTCCAGTTGCTCGAAAAATACGTGAAGCTACTGGTCACAGCGAACGAGAAATCAAATCTCACCGCGATCAAAGATGAGATCGAAATATGGGATCAACTCGTACTCAGGTCCATGCGCTTCCATCCGGTCATGTCATCCCTCAAAGAGGGCAGCAAAGTCATCGACGTTGGCACGGGTGCAGGCATCCCGGGCGTGATTGCAGCAATCGTCTACCCCTCGCTAATGATCACCATGATCGATGCAACGGGCAAAAAGGTTCGATTCGTCACCGAAGCGATCGATGAGCTGGGCATCACCAACGCCCGCGCCATTCAGGGCCGCGCAGAGCAGATCGGCCGTGAGCGGGACCATCGCGAGCACTACGATCTGTCCGTGGCTCGCGCGGTAGGCAGCCTCACTGAGCTGGCAGAATTGCTCCTGCCATTAGTAACCCCCCACCGCGGTCAGGCCGCGGCACTGAAAGGCGCTGACATCGACGATGAGCTGGCTCTCGCCGGGCACGCCTCAGCCGAACTTGGCGCGGCCGATCCATCGATAACTGCCATCGCCTCTCCCGGATCAAGCGATCCCGACAAAATGGTCACATGGACCAAAACTCGCCCAACGCCACGCGCTTACCCGCGGCGCGATGGCGTGCCGCATAAGTCACCGCTATTCGGTCCCCGCCAGGTCGGAGCACGCGGATAGTGGGAACCACGCCAACCGGAGACTCGACAGCGGAGAGCCGACCCGACCTCGCGCTACGCCGAAGATTCTTTTCCATTCCAACGCTGATCGGCTATGCAGTTGCGATCGCCGTACTGGCCTTCACCGCATCTCGTGTCTTCAACATCAACTGGTCGGAGACGTGGGACCTGGTCAAGTCAACGAATCCCTGGTGGTACCTGCTGGCACTGGTCCTCTACTACGTGAGCTTCTGGTTCCGCGGCTGGCGTTGGAACCTCATCGTAAAAACGGCACAGCTAGATCAAGAACCCGGCGTGAAGATGCCCTCGATCATGACCTCTTCCAGCATCATCCTGATGGGGTGGTTCGCCAACTCTGTGGCGTTTTTGCGGCTTGGAGATGCGTACCGGAGCTACGCCTTCTCCAAAGAGTCAGGAACGCGATTCTCAGCAGTTCTGGGAACGGTGCTTGGCGAGCGCGTGCAGGATATGTTCGCAGTGCTGGTACTTCTGCTCATCGCATCGGTCGGGTTGATCTTCGCGGAGACCGCCGACGCGCCCGTCTGGGTCATCGCCGCGGCGCTGTTGCTTGTTGGCGCGCTGTTCGCACTGCTCATCACCATGAGGGTATTCGGGCGCCAGTTGGCCACCCGGCTGCCCCAGCGGTTCCAGAGCTCATACGAGAACTTCCACACCGGTGCTCTTGCTTCGTTCCATCCACGACACATCCCCGCACAGCTTGCGCTTGGCACGATTGGCTGGGGGCTTGAGATGGCCCGACTGTTCTTCGTGGCGGAGGGCATGGGAATAGAAGTTGGCATCGCCGTAGCGCTGTTTGCAGCGCTCGCCAGCGCCATGCTGACCACCATCCCAACCCCCGGCGGCTTCGGATTCGTAGAAGGCGGCCTCACCGGCGTCCTGATCCTCATGGGCCTGAGCGACACCGACGCCTTCGCACTCGCCATCGTCGATCGATCGATCAGTTGGATCAGCATCATCGTCATCGGAGGACTGCTGTCCGTCATGTGGCAGCTCTTCCGCGGGCCAGGCGTAGGTGCTGCTAAGTTCCCGGATGAGGCTGCACCGGGCTCCACAGTGCCAATAAAAGACGAATCGACCGATTCAAGCTGAGCGCCTGAATTCACGTTCGTGAAACCCGCCTTCACCGTGATACGATTTTTCTGCGCAGATATCGCGTTTGTGGGGATGTAGCTCAGCTGGGAGAGCACCNNACCTCAATGGCATTGAGGGGGTCGCGGGTTCGAGTCCCGCCATCTCCACCAAACAGGTCAATATCAAGAACTTGCTTCTCCTGTTCTGGTTTTCCGTCTGGCAGCCGGTAACGGATTACCGCCTTGTCTTCAGACTTGACGATCTCGGTAACGAATCCGCGAATTAGCTCCTTTCGATCACCCAGTGAGCCTGTGGCGAGAACAGCACAAAATTCTCAAGTGCCCTCGTGATGTAATCGATCGACGGCACTAACATAGCAACTGGTACAACTATTTGGGGCAGGTCAAACGTCCGTAGGAACTTCGGCGAATATCACCTGCCGATTCTGAGTTGACGGCAGCTCAAATTCCACGAAAGTGGGAATCTCAATTTCAGGTGCTGTGCCAATGCTGTTCCTGACAAAAATCGCTGTGGGTACGATAATCGCAGTCACGGCTCCCAATTGCGCCAGCGGTGATCGCCGCTCGCTTTCCGTTGCGGAGGCCACGGGTAATTGTTCTTCGACGCGGAGAGGGCATGGCCTCCCACGCAAACTCCGGAATGAGCATTGGAGAGTTCCGCACCACTCCAAGTCTTAACGCCGTTGAAAGCTCTTCCATAGACTGAAATCGTCGTTTGGGATCCTTCTCCAGACATTTTTCAATGATCTCAATGAGGAAATCTGGCAGCTCATTAACCATCTTCGCGGGAAGCGGGATCTTGCGGGTTCTATGAGCCTCCAACCAGCCCATCGTGGTGTTTGACTCAAATGGAGGGTTCCGGTGAGCATCTCGTATATGACGACGCCCAGCGAGCAGATATCGGACCGATGATCGGGCTCCCCGGTCCACTGTTCAGGGGACATATACGCGGGAGCCCCCAGAACTTCACCGGTCCGCCCTATCGTCGCCATGAAGGCCGAGGCGGAGATACCAAAGTCCGCCACTTTCACCTGTACAGCCTGATTGACCAGTATGTTCTGAGGCTTTATATCTCGGTGGACAATGCCAAGCGAATGTGCACAAGCGAGCGCGTCTGCAACCTGTTGGGCGATCTCAATTGCCCTTTTTTCATCCAGCGGAGTCCCTGCAATCAGAGAAGCCAGGTCTTTAGACACGTACTTAAGGACCATGAACGGCCGACCTTCATGGTCGCCCACGTCAATGATCTCAACGATATTTTCGTGTTCGACTGACCGAGCTTTGATCGCTTCCTGCAGGAAGGCACTCTTCGCATCTACGTCTACAGACAGCCCTGCGTACAAAATTTTTAACGCATGGCGATCTCCGGTCTCCTGGTGCTCGCCAAGGTAGACATCGGCCTGGCCACCGCCGCCAAGGAGTTCAATCAGGCGATAGGAACCCACTACCTGGTCCATTGCAGGGATCTCCTAGCCTGACTCCAGTGGCAGAGTGATATTCGCGCTCGTGAGTCATCGGGTTGCATCGAAAATTATTAGTATCAATCCCAAGGCCATGCACGATATGACTAGGAATCCTGCTGAGCACTTCTGGCGCTCGGCCGGAATCCGTCCAGTCGATACGCAAATCCCCTTACGCTGATGATCTGAACGCCATCAACTGGCATCCTAATTCGCCTCCGGATCCTGGTTACCAACTGGGACACTTCTGTTGCATCTACTGAGCCATCAACCCTTTCCGGCCATACAATCGCG
Organism: Dehalococcoidia bacterium UBA1151; assembly: GCA_002311865.1. GTDB lineage: Bacteria > Chloroflexota > Dehalococcoidia > Lucifugimonadales > Lucifugimonadaceae > UBA1151. The sequence continues at coordinate 34,196 of DBZV01000136.1, read as the reverse complement.
GCGAGCTCCTGAATTGAAAGTGCATCTCCAGCGGAGGAGAAAAGCGCTTCTAACAGATCAAACTCTTTTCGAGACAGCGAAGGAATAACGGGCTCACCAGAGACAGACACTTCCCGAGTTCTTGAATCGACCACCAGTTCCGAATCCAACTCCCCATCAACTGGAGCATTGCTCTGATCCAGTTTGACAGTCTTGCTGCCCAGTTCGAATCTCAGTTCAGCGGCTCCGTCGGCCAATGAAATAATGTCTCCAGATAGGAGCCTCACGGGATCAGATCCCACAGCTTTTCCGTTAACAGTAGTCCCGTTGATGCTTCCGAGATCGCGAATTACGTATCCATCGATGACCGATAGAATTTCTGCATGTCTCCGAGAGATCGTTCGGCTCTCATGACCGAGGTCTGCGAACGGGGGCCGGCCTGAAACAAACGGTTTTGAGCCAACAACGGCATAGCGGCCCGTATCGCCGCCTGTTTGATCTATCAGAATTGCCTCAGGCAAATTCGCCCAATCGCCAGCCAGCTTGGTGAGTCAGGAATCTCTCTTCGAGAACACCCCCCGCATGGAGTGTGCAGGATACGGTAACTCGAATTGATGAGGCCCCGATAGGTGATCACCGTCCATGCTTTCACGATCTCAACAACGTGCGCTGGTACTAAGGTACGAGTCCCGCCCGGTCGCCTACCGCTCTCACACAGCGGCCGGTCGATGACTCGTGAGTGCCTCAGTTTTCGATTTCCGCCTACTGGGGGGAGAGTAAACTTGCCTTTCGAAGCGCGACTGTTCCTGGCTGGCTGGTTTGCGGGGCTATGTGATGAATGTCGCGCCATCCAGCCCTATTCGTGAGGTGTGATCTTTCAGGTGCCGAAATACACCGTTACCGGTGGTGCAGGATTCATCGGCTCCACAATCGCCAAATCGCTATTGAGTCGCGGCGATCAGGTCACTGTTATCGACGACCTTTCGAGTGGATACGCCTCCAATCTGGAACAGATTCCAGATGCTGAAGTCATTGAAGCGTCAGTTCTGGATGTGGGCGCTGTCGAGAAGGCTGTCGCTGGCTCAGACACGGTGTTTCACCTGGCCGCGTCGGTCGGAAACAAGCGTTCAATCGATGATCCCATCTCAGACGCCTCCACCAACTTGTTGGGCACCATCAACGTGCTTGAGGCGGCCAGGTCTGGCGGTGTCCGCAAGATCGTGGTGAGTTCGTCTGCCGGTATCTTCGGCGAACTCAAAACACTGCCGATCGATGAGTCTCACCAACTCGAACCAGACTCCCCGTACGGCGTCAGCAAACTCGCCGCCGAGAAGATCTCTCTCGCCTACTCAAAGCTCTACGATATTGAAGCGATCGCGCTGCGTTACTTCAACGTCTACGGCCCGAACCAGCGCTTCGATGCGTACGGCAATGTCATACCCATTTTCGTATTCAAACTGCTCAACGGTGAACCCATCACGATCTTTGGTGATGGGGAGCAAACTCGCGATTTCGTATCGGTTCACGATGTGGTGCAGGCGAACCTTGCGGCGTCGCCGTCCATTGGCGTCAGTGGCGCGTTCAACATCGCCAGCGGCACCCGGATAAGCATCAATCGGCTGGTCGCCATGCTGGACGAACTGATTCCACTGGACTGCGAGATCAAGAGCGGCGATCCACGGCCGGGGGATGTCCGCGACAGTCTTGGCGACATCTCAAAAGCGCGTGAACTGCTGCGGTTCAACCCACAAGTGGCGCTGGAAGACGGTCTCCCTGAGTACGTCGCGTGGGCTCAGGAAGAGATCAAGCGCACTTGAGCAAGGTGCTGATCCTCGGCGGCTCTGGAATGCTCGGCCACAAGATGTTCCAGTTGCTCCGAGCCCGATTCCCCGAGACGTACGTCACCGTCCGGACTGCGCAGTCAACAGATCTCCTGAAGTCTGTTGGCCTGTATGACGAGCATCGAGTGATAGAGGGGATCGATGTGCTCGACCCAATAGCGAGGGCGAACCTGGTCGAGAATATAGGCCCGCATGTAATCGTCAATTGCGTTGGAATCGTAAAACAGCGTAAACAGGCAAGCGACTCCATCGCGTCAATCATGATAAACGCGCTCCTGCCGCACCAACTCTCAGAGATGTGTCAGCGGGTCGGCGCTCGGCTCATCCACTTCAGCACTGATTGTGTCTTCGATGGCGTCAAAGGCGCATACACGGAAGACGACGTCAGCAACGCCACCGACCTGTACGGCCGCTCCAAGTTCCTTGGGGAAACTGCAACAGGATCCAGCCTTACGTTGCGCTCTTCAATCATAGGACGAGAGTTGGCAAGTTATGATTCGCTACTGGAATGGTTCCTCGCGCAGGATCATGGACACGTAAAAGGCTTCAAAAAAGCTCTGTATGCGGGAATCACAACAAACCAGATGGCGCGGCTGGTTGGCGACTTGATAGAAGAACACCCTAAGCTGTCAGGGATGTACCAGGTGTCTGGACCCTGGATATCTAAATTCGATCTGCTGATGATCGTGCGTGACAAATTCGATCTTGAGATTGAAATTGAACCAGACGAAGAAGTGGCGATTGATCGTACGCTGGTCGGAGATAAGTTTGAGGTGGCAACGGGCATCAAGCAGCCATCATGGACGCAAATGATTGAAGAGCTCGTGGCAGACCCCACGCCATACAGGAGAGCGTAACCGTGAACGACAAGGTCCTAGAAGGAAAACGCATCCTGTTGCCCGGTGGTACCGGGTCACTGGGCAAGGTGCTGGTGCGGCGTCTCCTGTCTGGAGAGATCGGCGTTCCCAGTTCGATCACGGTCTACTCACGCGACGAGGCCAAGCAGCACCAGATGCGCCTCGACTACCTCAACCAGAACATCGCCACCGATGAAATCATCTTCGAGAACTTCAAGAAAACCCTCAAATTCCAGATTGGGGACGTCAAAGACTTCTCCAGCCTTAGTTCAGCCCTTCGAGAATCGGATGTTGTGTTCAATGCAGCGGCCCTCAAGCAGGTGCCCACGTGCGAGTACTTCCCATTTGAAGCGGTACAGACCAACATCCTCGGCGCAGAGAACATCGTCAACGCCATTCAGCAGCTCAATCTGCAAGTCGAGACCGTGGTTGGGATTTCCACCGATAAGGCCTGCATGCCCATCAACGTAATGGGCATGACCAAGGCGCTGCAAGAGCGTATCTTCATCCAGGCCAACATGCGTGCCCCCGGCACAAGGTTTGTTTGCGTCCGGTACGGAAACGTTCTTGCGTCACGAGGCTCCGTAATTCCGCTGTTTCACGATCAGATCAACAGCGGCGGGCCGGTCACAATCACGGACGCGGAGATGACTCGCTTCTGGATCACCCTCGATCAGGCGGTCGACTGCGTCTTCGCGGCCGTACGTATGGCGAAACCGGGCGAGACGTTTGTGCCACTGGCCGTTGCAGCAAAAATGACCGATGTGGCCACCGCGCTCATTGGCGATCGTGACATTCAGACTCAGGACATTGGAATTCGCCCGGGCGAGAAGTTGCACGAGGCGCTGGTGAGCGAGGAAGAGGCCCACCGTACGAAGAAACGAGGCGACTGGTACGCCATACAGCCCATGTTGCCGGAGTTGCGCCCTGATGACGATGCCGATTCGTCAGGTTCCGACCTGGACGGCGAGTTCAGTTCTGCGAACCACGTGATGACGCTCCAAGAGACACAGGCGATGCTGGAACAGAACTATCTCATGGTCTCCCAGGCCGACGGCATGGCGTCGGGGCTGATCCGGTGAGGGTTATGACCGTGCTGGGCACACGCCCGGAAATCATCAGACTGTCCAGGATCATTCCAGTGCTGGACAAGGCCTGTGAACACACGCTGGTTCACACAGGCCAGAACTACGACCCCCTGCTAAGCGATCTCTTCTTCGATGAGTTGGGGGTGCGCAGGCCGAACGAGTATCTGGGCGTCAAATCACACGAATTCGGCGAGCAGATGGGCCAGCTGTTCGGCAAGATCGAAATGCTGTTCAAGCAGTACCGCCCAGAAAGACTCGTGATCCTCGGCGATACCAACAGCGGCCTCGTCTCGATCATCGCCAAGCGACTGGGCATCCAGGTGTTCCATCTGGAGGCAGGCAACCGCTGCTACGACGATCGCGTGCCCGAAGAGGTAAACCGGCGCATTATCGACCACTCGAGCACGGTGCTTATTCCGTACACCCACCGCAGCAAGGAAAACCTGCTGGCGGAAGGAATCGCACGTGAGCGAATCTTTATTTCAGGCAACCCGATCCACGAGGTGCTGACGCACTACGCGCCACGCATCGACTCCAGCGCCATCCTCGACACCCTGGGCTTGCAGGAATCCGACTACTTCCTCGTCACCGCCCATCGCGCGGAAAACGTCGATCAGGAATCACGGCTTCGGACGTTAATCGACGCTCTGGCAAATTTGCGGCAGGCCTTCGGCAAACGAGTGGTCTGCTCTGTCCACCCGCGCACGAGATCCAGAATTGACGCGCTGGCGGATCCAGCTCAGACCAACGAACTCGATCTTATCGAGCCGCTGGGGCTCTTCGACTTTGTGCGGCTTGAAAAATCGGCCTTTTGCATCGTCACCGACTCAGGCACGGTACAGGAAGAGGCCTGCATCTTCGGCAAGCCAAATGTAACGATTCGTGAGGTCACTGAGCGCCCCGAAACGATAGAAGCAGGCTCCAACATCCTCTCCGGCATTGAGCCAGCCGCCGTTGAGAGCGCGGCCAGGTTCGTCACCGATCAAATCGGCTCGTGGACGCCGCCCGAGGAGTACCTGGCAACCGGCGTCTCGCAGATCGTCTCTCGCATCGTTCTTGGATACCGCCTGCTGGATCGCGCTGAGCAAGCGTGGCTCGACGACTCAGCTACTCAGAACTAACGGGCACGCCCAGTTGACTCACGTACTGATCCTGAGCCTGGATTTCCCGCCAGATAACGTCTCAACCGGCCATCTCATGGGAGACCTTGCGAGCGATCTGGTTGAGCGCGGCCATAAAGTCACTGTCATCACGACAAAACCGCACGCACGCCGTGATCCGGTAGCCGAGGAAGCCCAGCCGCTGCATCGACTATGGGGACCGTTCCTGAGCAAGAGTGAGTACCACGGCGTTCCCGTTTACCACACGCTCATGCCGGGTCGATCAGCGAACATGATTTCCAGGCTAATTCCGTGGCTTATGTTTCATATCATCGCCCTCGTGGCGGGCCTGGTGATTCCCCGACGCATTGACGTAATTCTCACACCCTCCCCATTGTTGTCACTGGGTGTCGTTGCGTGGTTGATAGGGCTGCGCCACCGCTGCCGATTCGTCTACAACGTCCAGGACCTCCACCCCGACTCAGCTATCAGCATGGGCCGCATTAACGATCCCGCGTTCCGATGGGTCCTGTACCGGATGGAGTCGTTCGTCTACAGAACCGCCGCAGCCGTTACGGCTATTACGCCCGGCATCAAGCGACGCATCGAGAGCAAGGGAATCTCGCCCGATAAGGTCGTCTACATTCCAAACTGGGTCGACACCGACCGAGAAACTCCGGTAGACAAGTCGAACCCCTTTGCGATTGAGTATGGACTCGATTCTCAGTTCGTCGTAAGTTACGCAGGAACGCTAGGCATGGCCCAGAGTTTCGACGAATTTCTTGAGGCCGCCCGCATATTGAAATCGCATTCGCACATCCGGTTTCTTATTGTTGGCGAAGGAATCCGCCGCGAGAACATCTCAGAAACCATTGAAAACCTGGAGTTGGCTAACGTCCATCTGCTGCCCAACCAGCCGCAGCAGATGATGCCGATGATCTACGGCACGTCTGACATGTCGTTCGTCACCCTGCTACCTGAATTAGGAGATACGGCACTACCATCGAAGGTCTACCGAATCATGTCGACCGCGACCCCAGTGTTGGCTATGACGGAGGCGGGCTCAGGCCTGTCCCACCTAATTCTGGAGGCGCAGTGCGGCACAGTAGTCGAACCAGGTTCCGGCTCTGTGTTGGCCAGCGTGATCGAGAAGTTCGCATCGAACCCGGAGATGACGAAGCAGGCCGGTCTGGCTGGGAGGAGATTCGCGCAAGACAGCTACTCACGTCCAGACCTCGTATCCTGCTACATTGAGCTATTCAATCGTATCGTCAAACGAGAATAATTCAGTCTCGATTCGACCTGTAGTTTAGCTGTATCCAACCTGGCAGAAACCGTGGTTACAGTAGCCATTGGGATTCTTCGCCAGATACTGTTGGTGGTGCTCCTCAGCGTAGTAGAACTCCCCGGCTGGAGCGATCTCCGTGGTGATCTCACCAAATCCGTTCGCCGTAAGCTGGGCCTGATATCTGTCCCTGCTCTGTTTGGCAGCCTTCAATTGGGCCTCATTCATGCCAAAAATAGCGCTCCGATACTGACTCCCAATATCGTTGCCCTGCCCCATGTACTGAACAGGGTCGTGGTTCTCCCAGAAGACCTTGAAAATATCTTCCAGATCAACCAGTTCCGGATCAAAGACAACCAGCACCGCTTCCGTGTGTCCCGTCATTGAGGTACAAGTTTCTTCGTACGTCGGATTAGGAGTCGTGCCTCCTGCGTAACCAGCAGCCGTCGTATAGACGCCTGACAACTCCCAGAACAATCGTTCAGCGCCCCAGAAACAGCCCATTCCAATCACGATCGTCTGCATATTCGCTGGGAACGGCCCAACAATCGAATTCCCATTGACGTAGTGCGTTGAAGACGTGGGAATCGGGGTATCACGACCCGGAAGGCAGTCCTCTGGCACTGGAACCGGAGCGGGCGTACGGCTAAATGTAAACACGAATCTTCCCCCTTGTTGTGCGTCCAGCCTATCGAATATGACCTCTTTGGGCTACTGCTCGGGAGGAGGTGCAAGAGATCTTGCTTTGCGAAATACCGTGAGCAGTAATCCTCCTACAAGTAGCGCAAGGACCCCAATCACCAGCGGCATCAGCCATGGTAGGCGCTCGGTAAGAGGCTCTTCCGGTTGCGTGTAGTCACCGTTGGCTCTGTGCGGTCCCGCTGCTGCCCTCAACAGGTCGTCCGAATCGACCCTGTTGCCGATGACGATGCCGGTGTCGTAGATAGGTGCGCTGCTCTCATCGTTGCCATAAAACAGCGAGTAGGTCTGTGTGGGATCGGCCAGAAATACCAGCTCCTTCTGATACCCCACAAATTCACCGCCGGTAATCTCAAGTGGCGGATTGTCCTGATTGAATATGACCACCCGAACATACCGGGCCGTGGATTCCCGAATCTGAAGTTTCAGGCGGTCCAGAGGATTCAATCCGACCGTGTAGGAGAAGATCTCGCCGGTCGAAGATAGCGAGACCCACTTCGCCTGATCAACGCTTGCCTGAATCGCCACTCGGCGGTTGAAGTTCTGATCTGGCGTCTCAAGTGAAATATTGTGGAATGGCACTCCAGAACGGCCAAGATCGAAATCGATCGTTGACGTGCGTTCAGTCGTGTCGTTGACCTGACTCATCGATACCGGCCTGGAGTTGATCAATTGGGGCGGCGTTGCCTCTTCACTGAACCCGGTTGCCGACCCCAGTTGAAGATCACCAGTGCCATCATCAATAAACTTCAGGCGAACGTAGCGGGCAGAACTGGTTGGGTATCGCAGTGCATACGATTCAACGACAGTTGACCCTTTGACGACCCTGTAGATCTCGTCGGTTCCGATGCTCGACCAGGTCTCGTTGTCCTGTGACGCCTCGATCTCCGTCGCTCTCCACAATTCGGCCACCGAAGGTTCGCCCAACTCAACCACGTTGTGCCGAGTCGCGCCGGAACCGAAATCTAGCGTCATCTGTGAATGAACATCAGGAACATAGCCACGGTCGATCACCTGAAGCGCACTGGCCGTTCGCGCGATGCTCCCACGAAGAGAGTTCAACTGATACGGCGTCTCCACCCCCAAATCAGTCATTAGGCGCAAGTCAGTCAGCCCGTCTGCAGCATTGATAAATACATCCTCATCAAGGATCAGCGACAACGGCTCATCGGCACTCACCCCGGCCGGAAGTGATAGCAACTTGAAGTACTGCCACTGCTCAATGGAGAAATCAGCGGCGACCGCGGCAAACAGAAGCAGTGACGCGCCAACCGCAAGAAGCAGCGATGCGACCCGCTTACACACTTTTGGATTCTGTTTGCTGCTCCAGAAAAAACTCCTTGAATGCCTCGTTGTACCTCTGGTACAGGTAACCACCCATTAGAAGCAACAGTCCCATGATCATGAATGATGCCACGCGGAACCCTGCATCCAGCAAGAATGAGTCAACCAGGAACAACTTGATCACGGGGATCGCAAGGAGCGCTAGCCCACCCAACCGGGCGCGTCGCCATCCTCCAATTACCCCAATCGCCAGTACCAATGCTCCATAGGTACCCCAGAGCACCGTCAACCCAAGGCTGACTACGCTGTCTTCGTTGGAAGATGATACATCGACCATTGAACCCCTTGAAACGCCCTCAATTACTTCGGCGCTTAAGAACCAGAGCGCAAGCCAGTTCGCCGCGGCGATCAGGCCAATCATGACGAATCGACTCAGACTTTTC
>DBZV01000136.1:23194-25503 GCA_002311865.1 Dehalococcoidia bacterium UBA1151 | reverse complement strand
CCATCGCAACCAGCGCGGCGATCGCAAAGACTCCCGCCCCTGTGAGAGATGCTTCCAGCAGCCCGGTACGCAATCCAAATCCAGTGGCAACCAGGCCAAGAGCTGCAAAGGACAGGACCACCCACGCGCCCTCCACCTGAGTCGGCACAGCGATCACCAGTACCCCGAAGCCCGCCACGATCGCTGCCGGGTACAGGAACTTCTCGGATTCCGACAACTGATCTTTCCAGCGCGCAACAAGGTACCCGGTGCCAAAGAGCCCCAGCGTAACAAGCAGATATGAAAGTGCAGAGCTGTTGTGAAACAGTCCAACATCGCGATCGTTTGCGAATGGAGTGTCAATGATCACAACCCAGACCAGCGCGATCGCGAACAGGACAATCGCCGTCGATCGGATGTCCTTTAGACGCGTCTCACGCCCGATCCACAATATGACCATCGCCTCAACAATCCATGCGATTGACACCCAGGGCGCACCTACCTCCACGGGAACGGCAACTGTCACAAGCACTGCGGCGATACCAAGGAGAATATATGTCAATAAGGCATCGTAATTCGGCCGCTTGTGGTCGATCTCTTGCAGCCCGATTCGTAGAAGCGCCACATAGCCGACAGCAATATAGAAGACTGCCAGGCTCAGCATGAATATCCCCATCCAGCCCCGGAACTCGCCCCACATGATGCCGAAGCTGATCAGAACGAACCCAGAGGCGTTAGCGAACATGACGATCATGTCCAGCGCGATTGGACGTCTTCGCCAGATGAGGTGGAAGAGCGTTGAGGCGCTGACAAACGAAAGGAAGATCGAAGTCATCCCTGCCTGCGCAATCAGTATGGCCGTTTTCACTCCGGCATCAACTTCAAGATCCCCGGAAACCATGAACTCTAGGTACCAGAGGCCAAACGCTCCCAGTGCCCCAACCTTTGCCAGCATGAGGAACCACTTCCACTTTCTAAAAGTGGACATGACGATGACGCCAACGTTCACAACGCCTATATAGACCAGTAGCGATATCGCTTCGGTTGTGGATGACGTACCAGTGTTGCTGGTGTCCCCGCCAATGCCAAGAATAAACGGCGCACCAAATCCGCCAACTATGCCAAGTACGGCAAGCGCTACAGAATCTCGCACCACTGCCAGCAGCGCGGTGGTAACGCTGAGAAGAAGCAACAGGCCCGTGGCAGGATAGATGCCTATCAACTCGTATACGGCGAACGAGGCGTAGATCGCGAGATATAGGATGGCAATGCCGCCACCCGAAAGAGCGCGCGAATATGCAACGTACTTTGATCGCCAGTATTCGCCACCACCGATCAGCACCGCGCCAAGCACGACCCCGATAGCGAGACGCCCTGTCTCACCGACCCACTCGTTATCGAACGTTAGCTTCAGGAAGAAGCCGATGCCAAGTACGACCGCCAGCACGCCAATGCGTGCGAGCCAATTCCCACCAATAACGGCATCCCAGTCAACGTTGAGCCGCTTCTCAATCCATCCCGGCTTATCGGGTGGCGCCGATTCCTCTTCTCCCGGTGCTGCCCTGTATACGTTGCCAGCAGCAGTGACGGGAGTCCCGGCACGCGGACGCACTGAGGCAGTTCCACCCGGAGTCGCGTCAATATCCGCACCTATCGGAATGCCATGAGTACGAAGCGTATCTTTGAGCGTGTCTAATTCTGAGCGCAGCCTGGCGACCTCAGCCGCCACATTGGGGTAGTCAGCAATCGTTCGAAGCGAACGCAGCGGTCCACCGCAACCAACGCAAAAATTGTTGCCTTCGGGATTTTCTACACCGCACGCCGGGCACTTCATCTGATTGCAATCACTCGGTTCGAGGAGGAGCCAGTCACATTCCGACCAACGTTACATCAGACCAATCTAGAACTTCCTTACGACGAGGGTATGAGTGGTCCCTTTCCCAACCTGCTGCAATCTCCAGCGCGGCAGAATTCTGCCTGTGGCACGGGCATTCAGGTCCTTCGGTGCGCGGGCTTGCCTACGGTCAGGAAGACATAGCGAAGGCAAGCCCGCGCACCGAAGGAGCACAACGAGGCTATTTTCAGTGCCGGTGCGGCAGGCACTTATTTTGAGGAGACGATGGCTACCTTGATTACCGAGTTGGTGTCCGGGTAAGTGAAGCCGTCAGCAACCAGATTGATCGCGCTCGATTCCTAGTCACCCTCGCCTGCAGCTGATTGCCGTGGCGCCTGGTTTGCTCCCAGACCAGGAGCCTCATTGACCTCGGTACCAGCTTCCCACAACATGATCTGGCTTGTCATGTAGCCATCCAGCACCTCACCTGCCTCGT
>DBZV01000136.1:22816-23072 GCA_002311865.1 Dehalococcoidia bacterium UBA1151 | reverse complement strand
CCAGAAGGAAATCCCCTCTGGCGGAGTGGCGAAAACAGATCGTTCGACTGCACGAACATAGTCGCAAAGCTCAACCTCTCACCGAAACTGGCGGTGAATGTGAACTGATACGCATCACCGAGAAGGACTGGACATGGTTTGCCAGTATTCGATGTGACGGCAAACCCGAACGCGGCTGAGACTCCGTCGTTTACGGAGATTGCGGCGGCAAGAGCATCTCCACCACCATCTTCAGCAAGACCCTCAAGGCCTTCTC
>DBZV01000136.1:22395-22618 GCA_002311865.1 Dehalococcoidia bacterium UBA1151 | reverse complement strand
GGAGTGAATCACGTACACGCGAGGAGCGAGCGGACTTGGCACGCTGGCACCGCTGGATATGTTCTCGATTCGGACCGTGAACTCGTGATCTTCGTGGACCATCATCGCGTCACCAGACTTCTTGTCGTCAGCCATCGTGGCCTCATCGCCCATGGCCGTTGGTTCAACCACGGCTGGAGCGACCGTCGGCACCGGAACGAATGTCACAGCAGATGCGGCTTCG
>DBZV01000136.1:16251-22348 GCA_002311865.1 Dehalococcoidia bacterium UBA1151 | reverse complement strand
CATCGGAGCCGCAGGCCACTGCGGCAAACAGCGCTACGAAACTGAGCGCCGCCACCGTTCCATGCTTGATTCGAATGCGTTTCATCAGAGTGGTTCCTTTAGTTGATTGGACCTCGATCGCAGGTCGCGTCCCGGCTGGGACGGCCTGCCCGATTGGGTTCATATGGTGGAAGAAGGAAATGAAACGCCGATAAAAATCCTTACGCTTTTCTTACAGAGTGAGTGAGAACCGCGTCTCTCGATACCTCACACAGCCGTTATCGACATGCATCGGTAGGGTGCTTGGCCTCTCGTTGCTAGAATCCGACACAAGTTTGCTCAGCAATCATGTGCCGATGAATCAGTATCCTGAGGCCCTCGAAGGGTCCTGATTCGAGCCCTTCCCGACCAAATATGTCTGCATTCAAGTTCATTCACAGCTCCGATCTCCACATCGACAGCCCTATCAAAGGGTTGAAGTCACGCGATCCGATAGTGGGCAAGAAAGTTGAAGTTGCCAGCTATCAGGCGCTGGATAACCTGGTTGAGTTGTGCAAACAAGAAGAGGCCGACTTCCTGCTCATTGCCGGTGATGCCTTTGATTCAGACAACCCGTCTGTGTTTGCCCGCCTCAAACTGCAAGATGCGCTCCAGTCCCTGGCAGACGCTGGCATCCACAGTTACATAGTCCGCGGAAACCACGACCCGCTGACCGGACGCCCAGACTCCGTTGAGTACCCGCCGGAAGCCCACTTTTTTGGCACAGATATCCAGTGGATGAATCACGAGCGAGAGGGCGAGGTGATCGCGCAGATACAGGGTGTTAGCTACTCAAAGCGGGATGTCACTCACAACCTTGCAGCCGATTTCACTATGCCGCCGGACTCCAGCGTGTTCAGCATTGGCCTTCTCCACTGCAACCTGGGAGGCAACGCCGCCCACGCCAACTACGCGCCGTGTTCAATTTCAGACCTGGCGCAGAAGGCGATCGAGTACTGGGCACTTGGTCACATCCACAAGTGGGACGTTGACCCTCACCAGGCCATGACGGTTGCCTACTCTGGAAACATTCAGGGCCGCGACATTGGCGAACCCGATGAGCGAGGTTGCCTTGTTGTCGAAGTGGAGGAATCCGGCCACTCGAAGCCGCGTTTCAAAGCCCTGGATGTGATCCGCTGGAAGCACATTCCCGTGCCAATCGATGGACTCACCACCATCGACGCGCTCCGTGACGCAATCATCGATGAACTCCGAGCGGCTCAATCAGCTGCAGACGGACGTGACGTTATCTGCCGCGTCACGCTCACCGGCAGGGGTGAACTACACACGGAATTGAACTCCAGCCAGAACATCACTGACCTGGAGATCCTTGTCCGAGAAGAGTTTGACCTACTCTCATCCTCACCATGGATATGGCTGGAGCGCATCAAGGTCAACACACGCCCGGATATTGATATAGATCTGCGCATGGAGCAGGACGACTTTCTTGGCGAGGTGTTGAAGTCCGCCCACAGCGCATCTCTGGAAGACCTGGACCCCATGCTGTCTGAAGTCTTTTCAGACCGCGCGGACGGGCGCCCAAAGCTGACTGAAGATGAGGTTGCAGATCTCCAGCAAGAGGCGATCACTTACCTGATTGACCTTCTTGAGCCGGGCGCGCAAAGCGGAGCTTCAGGCTGATATGAAGTTTGAAAACATCCATATCGAAAGTTTTGGCCCGCACGTCAACCGAAACTTTGCCGAAAGCGACTTATCCAGCGGCCTCACCGTAATTCACGGCCCAAACGAGGCCGGAAAATCCGCCATCAGAGCCTTCATCAGGATGATTCTGTTTGGACGGATGCGTAAAAGAGCGCAGGGTGGTGGTGCGTTCAACTACACGCACGCCGCCAGCGCTGATGGAGCCGGATCACTTTCGATACTGGCGCAAAACGGCAAGCGCTTCAACGTCCAGCGCACAGAGCGAAAGAAACCCGTCGTAAGCGGCGACGAAGACGGTGGGCAGGGGCGGCTGACAGCCATCCTTGGCCGCATCGACGAGACGCTCTATCAGAACGTATTCAGCATCAGCCTCTCCGAACTGGAATCGATGAAAACGCTTGATACGCCTGAAATAAAGGACCTTATTTATTCCGCAGGAATGCGACTTGGAGACGTTAGCCTTCCAATCGCACTCAAAGAACTCAACACCGAGCGTTCATCTTCCTCAGGACTCTGGGCTCCTCAATCCGGCTCGCTAAGAAAGAACTTCACGGCGATGTCAGAGGAACGCAGCGCGCTTAGAGAAGCCGCCGCGCAAGCCAGTGGATATGAAGACCTGGCGCTGCAAATTCGCGACGTTGAAGAGAAAGTCAGCGGCCTGGATGCGGAACTCATCAAATCCAGAACGCTCTCCGCACGGCTGAAATCCGTCAATGAACTCCGACCGGCTGTGCAGCGCAAAAAGCTGCTTGAGGATCAGATCAACGGGTTTCGGCAGACCAACGGATTTCCGCCAGACGGCCTGGATCAACTGAACAAACTCACTTCAGATCTGGCCGGAGTGAGGCTGCAACTTTCAGACGCTGAAGTTCGCCTGAAGAGCCGGACAGAGGAGCTGGAGTCAATCGAGCCGCACTCCGGGATCGGGGAGTATGAAGCAGAGATCAAAGGCCTCCTCTCCAAGCAGAAGTCGTATGAAGAAACGGTGGAGGATCTCCCTGACGTAACGGCCCAACTGGAATCTGAACGAGACAGCCTCGCGGTCGGACTGACATCACTGGGCGAACGTTGGACGGCCGACACGCTGGAAGCTTTTGTCGACTTCGATGGCGCCGAAGCCCAAATCACCGCCGCGCAGTCAGAACGCGAGCAACATCTGGCCGCGTACAACGCTGCTCGAACTCATCTTGAAGCGCTAAAAACAACCGGCGACAACATCGGCCGGAATATCGAAGACGCAGAACGCCAGAAACACGCCCTGGGTGATGTGCCTGAACTCTCTGAGCGGGAACTGGCAGCGCGGGGAACTCAACTGGAGAGCCTGCGACTGGCCATCATCGACAACCGCTCAGCAACAACACAAAAACCGGCTTCCGGAGGAATCTCAGCGAACCCGCAAATAGCAGCCGGCGCGGCAGCGCTTGGAGTTGCCGTCATAGTGCTATCTGTTGTGTTTGGCCAGTGGATTGGAATCCTGGGGGGAGTTGGCCTGGTTGGTACAGCGATATATCTCTTCACGCGAAAAGCCAACGCCCTCACAGTCGACACCTCATCAGACCCAAACTCAGAAGTTCAGCGACTTCTCAATGAGCTTAGACTTGATGGCGATATATCCGAACGGCAGGTTGTAGAAAAATCCTCCACCAATCAGGTGGATGTCTCCCGCCGGGCCAACTATGAAAAGCTCGAAACGCAACAAGCCAATCTGACCGTCGAGTTACAGCGAGCCCAGACGGATATCGATACGGCGACCGATGCACTCACAGCCTTGTCACAGAAGCTGGACTTCGTTGAGGCATCATGGCGCAGCCTGATGACCGAACTTGGATTCGACGTCGGTTTTGACGCCGCACGTGCCCTTACATCCGTTGAGCGAATCAAGTCCCTCAAGCTGCACAAGCGCAACGCAACTGGCCTTGAAGGGCGCGTCGGTGACATGACCGCCAGAATCCAGGAGGTTGAGTCCACGCTGAATCCAATCGCAACGGCTCTAGGAATCCCCCCTACGCCAACTGGACAGGCCGGAAGCGCGATCACCCATCTGTCAGATGTTCTTCAGACTTACGTAGCCAACTCAGCATCAACGGACGCAATGAAAAGTGAAATACGCAGACTCACAGAAAGCGTGGATTCCCTTGGTACTCAAGTCACCACGCTTGAGGGCAGCGAACACAACCTGCTCCAGCTTGCAGACTGCACAACGCCGGAAGAGTTCAAGGCGATAGCTCTTGAACTTCAAGAACGCGCAACCGCTGAGGGATCCCTCGCCAGCCTGATCCACAACCAGCCTGCAGTCAACGAAACAGGGCCAGAATCCATCCTGAATCAGATCTCTGAAAAGGCTGACGAAGAGATCAAAGCTGAGCTGGCCGCCGTTGAAGATCAAATCCGCAACCAGGATGCAGAACTGGGAGCACAGAGAGAAATTCTTGGAGGACTACGTAACCAGAAAGAGGAGCTTGAGAAGTCCAATCCCACGGCGGCGCACGAACTAAAGATCGATGAACTGGAGCAGGCCATCGAGGAGCAGGCCCACCGCTGGGCAGTGCTTTCCGTGGCCTATCACGCCATTCTCTCCACCCGCGAGCGCTACCAGCGCGAGCGTCAGGCGCCGCTAATGCAGCACGCTACGGAGTACTTCACCCAACTCACCAGAGGCAGTTACACGCGAATCGAAACCGTACTGGGCAAGGATGAGATCAGGGTCTTCGATGAGCATGACGTAGCCAAATCGGTTGATGAACTCTCACGTGGCACCGCAGAGCAGTTGTACCTCTCGATACGTTTCGCGCTCATCAAGGAGTATTGCGAGGACTCTGAGCCGCTGCCGCTGGTAATGGACGATGTCACTGTCAACTTTGATGAAGAGCGTGCCCGGTCCGCGTTTGAAGCCATTACACGGCTATCTGAAACGCAGCAGATACTGTCGCTAACCTGCCATGAAAGCACCGTTGATGGGTTCGTCAAAGCCGCTCGTGAGACAGGTCTTCCGGCACCAGCAATCGTGAGACTCTGAAAACCAGTACCTGTTAACGGCTGTGTGGAAACCCCCCGTGCGAATTGGGGTGTCCACAAGATACATCGCCGACCGTTCCCCATAACCTCGTCTCATCGCGCAGTGCGTCTCCTCATCGACTGACGTACTACACGACGACAATCTGGCGGGGATACTTGTTTCTAAACAGTCTTTACATAGATGGTTTCGGCCCGTTCTGAGATGCCCTGATTGGGGATTTCAAGCCGGGATTCAATCTTGTCGTCACGAAAGACGAGCAGTCCGCTCGCGCGCTCAGGGCCTTCATCTGGAGCGTACTCTTCGGCTTTGGCACCGCTGAATCTGCGGAAAACAACGGCACATACGGCGGATTCCTGGGCTTTGAGTCAGACGAAGGCCCGGTAACTGTCTCCCGCTACAGCCGAATGGGCTCGGTCGATCTCTCAGGCGAAGGCCGCCTTGTCACCGTTACCGGCGCAGACCGAAACCTTGAGAAGCTGGTCGGCACAGCCAATTCCCAACTGCTGCGGAGCGTCTGCTCAATTGATCCGGCCGACGTTGAGCGGTTCCGAGACGTGGTCAAGTTCCAGATCGCACAGACTGTCGCCGAGGCTACGCGGCTGGCGGCAGAAGAAGAGTCTGCAGCCAGACAGGCGGCGGGCTTCCCTGATCGCCCACGATCGATCTACGAGATCATGGAAGAGATAGGCGCCGGGCGTAGCTTGCAGCTTGCAAGAGTAAACAACCTGCAGCGCCCCGTGCACGCCGGGCCGGACGCAGGTACGATTGGCGTATGGAGTTGTACCTCATTCGCCACGGTGAAACAGAGATCGGCGACGATCATCTTTATCCCGACAACGCCAGCCTCACCCCACTGGGCCAAAGACAGGCCGATGCCGCGTGCGATGCGCTCCGCGATGCTGGAATCACGCAGATCTTCACCAGTGACCTCCAGCGGGCAAAAGAGTCCGCAGCTCGCGCGGTTGAGTTCACGGGGCTTACGCCAGTGGCGCTCCCCGGATTGGACGAGGTGCGCATTGGAGACCTCCGCGAAGCACCCATCGAGACTATCAAGCGGCGTCTCTACAACGGCGCGCCCGTTGCCGACTTTACTGAATTCAACGGCGAGAGCACACCTGAGTTTGAAGAGCGGATCATCTACTGCTTCGCCCGGAATGTCGTGGAGCCGCTGAACGATAATTCACGCCCTGCCCTCTTCGTTCACGGCGGCACCATCAGCGTGCTAATGGACTACGCGGAAGGCAGACGATTCGAGCCGCTTATGCTCCGTGAGATCCCCAACAGCTCTATCACGGTGGCAAATGTCACCGATAACAAGCTGGTCATATCCAGCCCACCCTCGGTGGACCATCTGCTCGACATCGGTGTGACGCACATGAGCCGTCCCGATAGAAATACCGA
>DBZV01000136.1:0-16185 GCA_002311865.1 Dehalococcoidia bacterium UBA1151 | reverse complement strand
AGCTTGCCAATGCCTTCCAGCCACTTAGCCTGGACCTGCGCGTCCCAAGTTGGATCAAAGTCCGGGTACTTCTCAAGCACCATCTCAGCCAACGATTTAACCTCTTTAGGCCCATCTGAAAAGGGTCTGGCCGGAGAGCTTGCAGCGCTGGTCTGCCGGGGTCTTGTCGAGGTAGACGCACGCTTGGTGTGACGGCGCGCCAGGATGTACTGAGAGAGCTCAATCCCGGCATCCTGGGCCGCCTGAACGAAGAAGTTCTCACACTTCCGTAGTACACCCTCACGGGCGCCATAGATCTTGAACGCCTCTGTAATTTGAGCCTTGGTAGAGCGCTCCAGATCAAGCCTGAAGATCGGCACATAGTGACGCTGCAGGATCGAGGACAGCACGGCTCGCCGCTCATCCCCCTCCGCATGCACCAGCTTCTCAAGTGCCGGTGTCGGACGGCCATCTTCCTCCACAAGTTCCAGAACTTTCAGCGTCGTCATCAACTGGATTCCCGAAGATCCCGAGTTGCGAGCACCCCAAACACTGCGGTCAATTCTTGCGGGAATGCCGTCACGTAACTGATCTGTGAAGTTCCGGAATGTACGGTAAGGCACATACGGAGGAATTTGAAGTTGGCCTTCGACCATCTTTCCCACTCCGGGATACGGGTGAAATCAAGTTCAAGTCCCACCCTACCCCAGCAAAGTTCCCAATTCAACTACCACGCAGAATTCTCGTGGACAGTTTTTGATTCTACTTTTCGGAACTTAGAGAATTGTAGTCGTGAACTTCAATCGGTACGCACTTCCGTATCGCACAGCAATCGACAGGTAGAGACCAGAACATGTTGATACCCGTAGGACAGATCGTAGCCGATCCGGCACAGCAAGATCGACAACTTGAGAGCAAGACCGGACCCGACCTTCGCAAGGTACTGAGCAACGTAGGAACCAACCAGCCGGTTGTTGTTCGCCAGACCAACGGCGGAAGCTCATTCATGATCGTGGTTGGAGAGCGTCGATGGCGCGTGGCAAGCTTCGAAGGTCAGCGCGAGATCGAGTGCGAAATACGCGACGCATTGTCTGAGCAGGAAGTCCGAGAACTCCAACTGAGCGAGAGCTACTACCACGAATCTGTTCCTTCAATGAAGATGGGTAAAGCCTTCCTTGATTACCGGGAAAGTTTCGGCATCAGCCAGCAGGAACTCGCCCGCCGCACTGGCATTACGCCCGGTACGATCCATCACTACGAAAGCCTGGTCAGAAACCTCGCCCCAGATCTTGGCGAACGGGTTGCGTCCGGTGAACTTACCTTCAAAGAAGGCCGCTCCATCGCCGACATCGATGGCCACGACAGGCAGCGTGAAATCGCCGAGCCATTCATCAGCGGTCGCCTCAGTTCCGTCTACGTGGAAAAGATTGTTGGCCATGCCAAAAAGAATCCCACGAAACCGGTTGAACAGATTCTGGAAGATGTCCTCCGCGGTACAAAGGCAGAAGAGCGGGTCCAGAAAGAAGTAACGCCCGCGCCAAAGGTCGGCGTCGATATCTCCAAGCTTGAAGCGGGGGCACTGGATATCGCTGGCGAGTTGGATCTCCTGCCTCTCCAGGTAATTCCGGAGTACCGAAGGCTCAACATCATCTCCACCCTGCGGATCCTGGACAGCAAAGTTCAGGGCGCGATTACCTTCCTCAGCACCACCCACCCGCGAACAGGAATACCTCAGCCTTTACTGAAAGCGGTCGAAAAATAGACAACTGCTAACACCAACAGGTGCGGACACACCTGTGTTGAGACAGCGCCAACCCCGCGAGCGCTGAAAGCGATGCCCCTCCCCATGCCCCCGGGGAGGGGCTCCTCTTGAAATGAAGGAGGTATATCGGAAGCAAGGTTTCCTGAGGCCCTCGAAGGGCACCTACTCATTCGTTCGGTGATGTCGAATTGCATCGGAAATCTAACATCCAGATATTGTCATCCTGGACAGCATTGCTGGCCGGGATCTCAGCATCGTCTAGCGCCGTGCGAGATCAACCGCAACAACTTGAAAATCGTAGTTGGTCGGCGCTGACCAATGATCCGCCTCAGGCGGACGCTGGCCGAAGCGGCCGCAGGATGACTGTGTTAGCAGATGCGATAGTGCGATGCCGTACAAGTCTAAAGTGGGGATTACCTAATGAGGTATGTCGGAAGCAAGGTTTCCTGAGGCCCTCGAAGGGCACCTCGCTTCCGACATACCGTCATATAGCAGGTCTACTGGCAATCCACGAATTGCCCGCCTCGCTCTCGCTAGTCCTTGTGCTCCACGATAATGGCGTGGATGTCCGTATCTCCAATATTGTGGACCTGGTGGGTCCATGCGTCGCTGAACATCACATGGCCGTCAGGAATCTCCGCTTCCATGCTATCGACGCCAGGAACGTCGATCCTCGCCTTACCACCGGTGATGAAGTAGACGTTCTCTGCCGTGTGGGAGTGGAGAATGTCGGTCTCGCCAGCTGACAAAGTGATTTCAATGATGCGGGTACGCTCATTTTCGCCAAGGAGCTTATAGTGCGCGGGGTCAACTTCGGTTGGGTCAATGTAATCGACCATGGGTCCTCCCAGAACAACTTGGAAAACGGACAACGTCACGCATCTCGTGTCGTGCATCAGTCATTTGATGCAGATTATGTCATAGAAATTCAGGTGCGCAGGGATGACCAACTGGGTGTACGATTGCGCGCCAATCGACTATGCCAATCGCGGAGGATTTCACCTGATGCTTGAGCGGTTCCACGTTCCCGAAGAAGACCGGGTTTACGTCAAGCAAGAAAAAATGCGCGCGGCAACTGAGACCGTCTTTAAGAAGATGGGACTCACCGATGATGATGCCGTGCTATCCGCAGATGTCTTGATGCTCAGCGATTTGCGAGGTTGCGAGACACACGGCGTCTCCAACATGTTGCGGGAGTATGTAAAGGGCTACAACGAAGGCAACATCATCGCCCAGCCAGAGGTAACCATTCTCCGTGAATCGCCCACCACGGCAACCATGGACGGCGGTGGCGGTCTTGGCCTCCACAACGCGCCGGTGGCAATGAACGTGGCAATCGAGAAGGCGAAAAAGCACGGGATGGCCTCCGTGAGCATGCGAAACAGCCGTCACCTTGGGATGGCTGCGTATCACGCAATGATGGCCCTGGAGCACGACATGATCGGTCTGTGCATGACCGGTGGTGGCGGCTCGGTCGGAAAGTTCGGCATGGTGCCAACGTTTGGTGCAGAGTCAAGACTTGGCACGAACCCAATCGCCTGGGCCGCTCCCGCCGACAAGATGCCTCCATTCGTATTTGACGTCGCCACCACTCAGGTCGCAGGAAACAAGCTCCGCCTGGCTGAGCGGATCGGAGCTAAGCTGGAGCCGGGCTGGATTACTGACGCAGACGGCATTCCAATCATGGAGCCAACTGATCTGCCTCCCAGGGGTGAGTACAAGATGCTCCCATTTGGCGGCACACGTGAGAATGGCTCACACAAAGGCTACGGATTCGCCTCCGTCGTCTACATCCTTTGCCAGACACTGGCCGGATCCGGCTGGGACGCACCATCCGGTGGCGGCCACCACTTCATGGTCTACAACATCGATGCCTTCACAGATGTCGCCAAGTTCAAGTCCGACATGGACGACTTCCTTGAAGGTCTTGCCAACACCAAACCTGCCCCGGGCCATGATGAGGTCGTCTACGCTGGCCTGCCCGAAGCCCGAGAGACAGAAGAGCGAACAAAGAACGGTATCCCGTACCACCGGGAGGTCATCGACTGGTTCCACTCCATCAGCGGCGAACTAGACCTCGGCATCGAACTGCCCTAGTCGCCGTGCTCCCTCTCCCATCGGGAGCGGGTTGGGGTGAGGGCGCGTTAGTCGTACATGAAGGCATTAGTCCACGGAACGCTAATCGACGGCACCGGCACAGACCCGGTGCCGGACGCCACTATCGCTATCGATGACGATGGCCACATCGCTGACGTGGGCGCGGGCATCGAGCCACCACGCGGCGCAGATGTAATCGACGTGTCAGGTCGCACGATCATGCCCGGCCTCATCGACTGCCATGTGCATCTCTTCCTCCAGCTTGGCGATATTGAGGCCGACGCGCTGAAGCCCCTCACCACCCGCGTACTTGAAGCCGCCGAGAGAGCAAAGCGCACGCTGGATGCGGGCATCACGTCCATTCGAGATATCGGCGGTACGCCACAGGGGTTCAAGCTGGCCGCCCAACGAGGCCTGTTCGCCTCGCCTCGGATGAACATCGCAGTCTCCATCATTTCTCAAACCGGCGGCCACGGCGACTACGCGCTGCCCAGCGGCATCGCCCATCCCTGGATGGCGGCAATGCTCGGCTATGAAACGGAGTGGCCCAACTCGGTTGGCGATGGTGTTGAGAGCGTAACGCGAGTCGCCCGAGAAACTTTCAGAGCTGGCGCAGACTTCCTGAAGATCTGCACGACCGGAGGCTTGAGCCTGCCAAACGAAGATCCCAATCATACCCAGTTCACCGTTGAGGAAATCAAGGCGATGGTGGCCGAGGCGAATGCTCATGGGAGCTACGTTGCAGCTCACGCCCAGGGCCTCCAGGGAATCAAGAACGCCCTCGCAGGCGGCGTGCGAACCATCGAGCATGGATACTTCATGGACGAAGAAGTGGCCGATTCGATGGTGGAGCAGGGAAGATATCTCGTTCCAACAGCTCACCTCACAAACGGGCGCTTGAGAAAGGAGGCTGCCAACCCGGGCAGCCTGCCGGAGGACGTTATCGCACGCAGCAATACCGTTGCCGCCAACCTCAAGATGGCCTACGAGAAGGGCGTCACCATCGCCATGGGTACTGACGTAGGAGTCGCTGAACACGGCACCAACGCCGAAGATCTGACCGCGCTCGTGGCCCTCACTGGAATGTCACCAATGCAGGCAATAGACGCGGCAACTAAAACAGCGTCCGAATGCAATCGCACAGACAGCCAGGCTGGCACGCTTACCATCGGCAAACAGGCGGATCTTCTTGTCGTAAATGGCGACCCTCTTGCAGATATTTCAATGCTGGAAAACGAGTCCAACCTGCTCATGATCATGCAGGGGGGCAAAGTTCACAAAGACCTGATCAACAGCTAATTATGGAGTTGCATCATGCTTGAAAGATTCAAAGTCCCGGAAGAAGATCGCGTATACGTGAAGCGTGAAGATATGCAGTACGCAGCCGAGACCGTGTTCAAGGCGTCTGGCCTGTCTGACGAAGATGCGAAGCTCTCAACCGATGTGCTGATGCTCAGCGATATGCGAGGCTGCGAAACCCACGGCGTCTCCAACATGCTGCGCCGATACGTTGATTGGTACGACGATGGCACCATCACCGCAACTCCGAATGTCCGCGTGACGCGGGAGTCTGACGCTACCGCCAACATGGACGGCGGCATGGGGCTGGGCCTGCACGTCGGCCCCAAGGCGATGGAACTGGCCATCGAAAAGGCCGACAAGTTCGGCATGGGTTCGGTGACCGTACACAACACGTCACACCTCGGCATGCTGGCATACCACTCCATGATGGCGATGGAGCACGACATGATTGGCGTGACCGTCATCGCTGGAAATCCTATGTCCATGATACCAACCTTTGGCGCCGAACTCCGGCTGGCCACAAACCCCTGGGCCTACGCGGTGCCCGCCGATAAGATGCCGCCGTTTGTGTTTGATGTTGCAACCACGCAAGTAGCTGGCAACAAACTGGCGCTCGCCAAGCGAATTGGCTCACCGCTGGAGGACTACTGGATTGCAGATTCAGACGGCGCTCCAATGCTCGGCAATCCGCAGCTACCCGACGAGCGGGACGACTACATGATGCTGCCGTTCGGCGGCACCCGCGAGCAGGGCTCCCACAAGGGTTACGGCTTCGCGGCGGTTGCTGAAATTCTCAGCCAGATCATGTCCGGCACCGGAGCTGCGTTTATGAACCCCGGGTCGATGTCATTCTGGTTCTGCGCCTACAAAATCGAGGCGTTCACAGAGGTCGCCAAATTCAAAACGGACATGGATGAGTTCCTGAACGCGCTTGCCACCACACCACCGGCGCCAGGACATGACCGGGTGCTGTACGCCGGACTTTCAGAGCATGAAGAGACGCAAATCCGAGAAAAAGAGGGCATCCCGTATCACCGAGAGGTGATCGATTGGTTCAGATCACTTTCGGACGCGCGAAACATGGGGATCGAGCTTGGCTAGCTACGAGAGTCCGTGCGCCTCTCCCCTGTTGGGGTAGAGGCAGGTTTGAATCCTGCCTTCTCTTTCACAGACGGGCGTAGGTATCTTGATCCATTACCGGCTTGACTGGTCTTTCGCCTGCTTATCATTCTGAGACTGCTTGATCGCCCGGCGTGCGGCGGCCACAGCGGCTACGGAAGCAACAAGAGCAAGAGCCAGAATCGATTTCTTCATGTGTTCCTCCCGAACACCCAGGGCCCTCGCTAAAAGAGAGAGCAATCGACTCTGTTCATGAATGTAACGCGCATAGCGATATCCGTCAAAGTTCCATGGGCGTTTTGCCAGAAAATGAACGGCGATTAGCCTTGAGTACCGGTGAATGCGTAGTCATGGGATGAGATTTCCAGGATTTCCTTCACGGTCGTAAGCAGCCACCCATGTCGGCAAGGCTTGCCAAGATAGTCGCTGGCGCCCAACTCCACGCACTCTTTCGCTAGCGCGATCTCATGTTGGGCACTCAACACCACTACTGGAATATCGGCTGTTGCAGGATCAGCCTTCAATCGCCTCAGCGCTTCGATTCCGCCGATTCCGGGCATCACGATGTCCAGCAGAATCAGACCGGGATCCTCAGACGTTGCCATTTCGATAGTTTGCTCTCCGCTCCCGGCCTCCGCGACCGCGTATCCAACCCGCTCTAGCAGTGAGCGAATGAGATCACGAACAGCAACGTCGTCATCAGCGATCAATATTTTCGGCAACGACTCTCTCCCGGCTCTCCAGCTCGATACCTAACAGTTTCAACCGCAATGCGCAAACAGCAGGGGTCAGAAAGGTTGCGATTAGGTAACCGGTTCAGCGCGCCCCTATCTAGGCTGAGCTGCGCATCGGAACCATCAGCGACAGCACCGTTCCCGTGGCAGCAATGGCAACGCAGAACCAGACAACGCCCTGGAACCCCCACTCCGAGTTAATCGCGCCCGCTGCGATGGGGGCGGTGGAGCCGATTGCCGCGCCGCCCGCGAACATCAGCGCAATCGACGATCCCTCAGAGCCTTTCTCCGTCTGGTCCATCGCAGCGGCCGCAATGATCGGCATAACCGCGAACAGCACCAGCCCAAGAAACATCAGAGCGATCGCAAGCGGATATCCATACTCGATCCACAGGAACTGCGCCAGCAAAATCCCCGTCACCGCCATCGCGCCCACTATCACCGGCTTGCGCCCTATCCGGTCGGACAGGATGCCCATCAGCGGCGTCGAGCCAATACCCGCCAACGTGATCAGCGAGATGTGAAGTCCAACGAGCCATGCGTCGTAGTCGAGCTCTTCCGACAGATAAAGCACTAGGAATATCTGGAACGACTGATGCACGGCCCCGCGAATCGCCTGCAGACCCACCAGCGACAACACCCGGTAGTTCGTGACCAGCTTCTGAGACGCGGCGAAATACGACTTCAGGTCCGGCGGCGCCGAGTCGGTCCCAGGTGGGTTTCTGAATAAGAACAACACCGCGAAGGCGGTGGCCATAGTCGGGATGATGAGCAATATGGAGACTGTGCGCCACTCCAGCCCATCCCAGTTCAGCGCGCCAATTGTGAACCCGGCAAGCGCCACGCCCACGATCACCGGTGCGGTGGTGTTGCCAATCTGCGCCCCCGTCAGATGCGCCGCCATCGCAAAACCGCGCCGCTTCGGATATCGCGCAGCTAGCGCACCGAACGCCGGCGCATGCCACATCGACGTGCCGACGCCGATAATCACCGCTGCTATAAGCAGCAACCAGTACCAGTCAGCAAATCCAACTAGCAGGTAGCCCAGGCCGACAAGCGACATGGCGCTGAAGAGAATAATCGGCAACTGCCGACGGAAGAAATCCGTCATGAATCCGGCCGGAATATTCGCGAATCCAGAAGCAATTTGCTGCGCCGTAAACATCCCGCCAACCGCAATATCAGACAGCGATAAAGCCGCCCGAATATCCGGCATAAGAATCAGAAACGAGCCCTGCGCAAAGTGCTTTACGCCATGCCCCGCGGACAAGCCAAAGAGGAGTCCAGAGCCAGACTGCTTTTCCGGCTCGTCTAGCGCGACATCTTGCGGTTCAGTGGTCGCATCCGACGTGGCGGTCATCTAATGATCAGCATTGCCCCTTCTCCCAGTGGGAGAAGGATGGGATGAGGGCGCGGTCGACTGATCGAACTTGTGATTAGGCGCTGGTTACCCTGACCAACACCCTCTCCCAAAAGGAGAGAATGCCGATCAAGAGAACTATGCAACACCCAGCTCACTCTCCACCTCGGTTAGCGACTCATCAATTGCCGTCGTCATCTCGTCGATCTCATCGGCGGTGATGATTAGTGGCGGGGCGAGCGGCAGAATGAAAGCTGGGACTCTGATCCAGATGCCGCGGTCGATCAGCTTCTCGGTGAGTCGAGCATTGAGGCGCACTGACGGGTCGAAGTGCTCCTTTGTTTCGCGGTCCTTCACCAGCTCCAGACCCTGAATGAGGCCGGTTCCTCGTGCATCACCCACTATTGGGTGACGGTCCTTGATGTCGGCGAGAGTCTCAGCCAACTGCTCGCCTCGCTGTCGGGCGTTCTGGACGAGATTTTCTCGCTCCATGATCTCAAGAGCGGCCATCCCCGCCGCACCACCGCCCGGGTGTGCTGAGTATGTGTACATGTGTGAGAACGTCTTCTCAGGCCCGCCGGCAAAGATATCAGCGACGTTGTTCGTCGCCACCGCACCGCCCAGCGGCCAGTAGCCGCTCGTTATGCCCTTGGCAAACGTCATGATGTCTGGCATCACGCCAACGTAGTCGCTACCGAACCAGGTGCCCAGCCGGCCGAAGCCAGTGATCACCTCATCGAAAATCAGCAGCACGCCGTAGCGATCGCAAATCTCGCGTACTCGCGGCCAGTAGCTCTCGTGCGGAATCACACCACCAAGCGGCTGCGAGATTGGTTCGCCAATGACGGCGCTAACAGACTCCGGTCCCTCGAACAGAATGGCATCCTCAATGGCCTGCGCACACAGCGTTGCGCACTCCTCCGCCGTAGTTCCGCCGAGTTCACAGCGATACGGATCTGGCTGCGGCACATGCACCACGTTTGCGGGCTTGGGCTGGTAGTCGGTGCGCGGAAAGCCAGGGTGGCCACCCAGCCACATAGTTCCGTAAGTGGCGCCGTGATACGAGCCACGTCGAGAAATAACTTTGAACCGGCCCTTGTCGCCGGTGCGTACGTGATACGCCTGCGCCATCTTGAGCGCGGTCTCGTTGGCGTCCGAACCGCCTTGCGAGAAGAACGTGCGGTTGAGGTCGCCCGGCGTCAACTCAGCAATCTTGGCGGCAAGCTGAATTATCTTTGGCGTCGCGCCCGCGTACACATTCATACTAACGGCGCTGAGTTGCTCGTAAATTGCCCGAGCGATCTCTTCCCGGCCGTGACCGACGTTGCGGAAGTACATGCCAGAAATACCATCGATATACTCGTTGCCGTGGATGTCCTTGACGCGAATCCCGCTGGACTCGGTGAGGATGATCGGCCCACCCTCCTCGGCCAGTTGTGCGTGATTGGACATGCCAATAAACATGTTCTCAAGTGCTGCTCGCTCAAGCCCGGCAACATCGTCAACTGATGGAACGTTAGAAGTCTGACTGCTCAATATCGAAAACTCCAACCAAATAATTTACTATAAATCACACCGATAGAATTGCTACGATCCACATCAGAAATCTCCACACACCGTCACGATAATGGCTATCACAACTACGATCACAGCAAACCTAGGTTACAGTCTCATACCAGACCTTCTTTAGTGATCATTTACGTGACCTACTTCTAGATAGGTGCAAATCAAAACTTTTCCGTTCGCAGTCTTTATGCTGGTGAATGAGGATGTCCCGTCGCAATAAGTTCGTATTCGTGGCGGCGAGTATATATCTCCTGCATATGGATGCACCTTCACGAATCCGCCCGCCCCCCAACGCCAGCCCCGCCCGCCGGAATGTCATCCTGTGGCCGCTTCGGACCACGGGATCTCAGCCTGGAACCCGGGCCAGATGCGATCAACAGATGGGGCCGCTTATTCACGAGTGGCGTTCGACGACGCCGAGATCCCGGTCGCGGAGCCGCCCAGGATGACATTTTTGTATGCTGTGATCGGGCACAGATCATCGCCAACTTCGCCCGCCGGGCCTCAATTGCCAGTACAGCAGGCACCCCGTACGACAGTTACAAACGTGTTATGTTGCGCCTCAACGTCACTCTCGCACCTGGACTCCTGTGGGGAGAAACAACATCTTGGTTGCAACCAGAACCGGAACTCACCGCCCGCCGATCATGGGCAAGACGCACGCCGTCTCCTCCGGCCATTACCTCGCCAGCGCCGCCGGATACCGAATCCTAGAGCAGGGCGGCAACGCCACGGACGCCGGTGTTGCCGCAGGCATCGCCATCAACGTCCTCCTGCCCGACATGACGAGCTTCGGGGGGGTGGCGCCGATCATGATTTACGAGAAGGCCAACAAGAGCATTTCCACGCTCAGCGGCCTTGGTCGATGGCCAAAATCCGCCTCTGCTGAACACTTCATCAATAACCGCGGAAGCGATATTCCAATTGGAGTCGAGCGCGTCGTCACACCCGCGGCCGCGGGTGCCTGGCTGACCGCGCTGGAAGAGCACGGCACGATGACATTTGAGCAGGTGGTCACGCCCTCGCTAGAACTTGCGCGCGACGGCTTCCCAATGCACGTCACGGGCGCAAAGTCCCTGGAAGGGTTGGACGAGCAGTTCGCCCTCTGGCCTTCTTCGGCCGAGATCTTCGCCCCCAACGGGCAAACAATCCAGTTTGGCGAAATGCTGATCCAGAGCGCCCTCGCCAATACGTTTGAACGACTGATCGAGGTCGAGAAGTCAGCATCTGGACGAGGGCGAGAGGGTGCGCTCGCCGCGACGCGAGAGTTCTTCTATACCGGCGAGATCGCACAGGAGATCGTGGACTTCGTTCAGGAGGAAGGCGGATTCCTCTCTATGGACGATATGGCCGACTTCAAAATTGGCCACGAGAGCCCCGTTGTTGGCGATTTCAACGAGTACGAGGTGTACGCCTGTGGGCCGTGGACGCAGGGGCCGATGCTCTCGCAGGCTGTGCAGACCCTCCAGAACGATGATCTTGTTGCGATGGGTCACAACACGCCCGACTACATTCACCTCATCGTGGAAGCGCTCGATCTGGCGTTCGCCGATCGCGACGCGTTCTTTGGCGATCCAGACATGGTTGACGTCCCGCTGAAAGGCCTCCTCAGCAACGAGTACACCGCAGAACGCCGCCAGCAATTGGATATGACCAAATCGTTCACCCGCATGCCAGGCGCGGGCGATCCCTGGAAGTTCGAGGGCCGATCTGCCCCTGCCGACTACGCATACCAGCGGCCTCAGCCGATTGCCGGGGGTACTGAGCCAGACACTAGCTACGTGTGCGTGGTCGATCGCTGGGGCAACGCCTTCTCCGCAACGCCAAGCGACACGTTGAGCATGGCCCCCGTCATCCCCGGTCTTGGCTTTACGCCGTCGGGCCGCGGTTCGCAGAACTGGCTCCAGGATGGCCACCCGGCACGCCTCGAGCCAGGCAAACGGCCTCGCCTCACGCCAAATCCGGCGATCGCGCTTAAGGATGGCGAACTGATGATGCCGTTTGGCACGCCGGGTGGCGACGCCCAGCCACAGACGATGCTGCAAGTTTTCCTCAACATCGCCGCGTTCGGCATGAACGCCCAAGAAGCGATCGAAGCACCACGGTTCCAGTCGCTCAACTATCCCAACTCATTCTGGCCGCACAACTACCCCGAAGGCGCACTGCGACTTGAAGGCCTGATCGGCGAAGAGGTCGGCGGAGTGCTGGCACGGCGAGGCCACAAAGTGGAATGGATCCTGCAATACGATGGCGTATCCGGAGCCGCCTGCGCAATCACGGTAGACCACGATAACGGCTCCCTCACCGCAGGCGCAGACATCCGCCGAGAAAGCTACGCCATCGGCAGGTAGGCTCACGCGATCACCAGGAAGCGGCTGCAATCAAACGTCGGTCGGGATTAGCTCTCGTCGGCGCAGCATCATTGCTGTGCCAGCTGTTAGTTCAAGGCGACCGTAAAACGGAACCACCTCTTCATCGCACGAGTGGTCAATCGCATAGAACTCCCCGAGTTGACGCAACAAGCGCTGCATCAATTCGGTGCCAATTCCGGACCCCTGGTGACCTGGTAACACCTCAAGGTGAGAAACGTAGGCAAAGAGAACGCCGTCGCTAATCGCCGCCACCACCCCGATCACGCGATCATTCGAATCAATCGCGAGCACAACATGAGAACTACCCCGTAGCGAAGCCAAAAAATCCACCGGTGACGGCTTTCGGGGCCATCCCACGTGAAAGCCTGCAAGTTGCTCTGGCTCCAATCCGCAAACGCTCTCTCGATAACGAATTTCATCACTCTGATCAGGGATCGTGGGGTTATCTCTCCGTGTAGCGTCTTGGTCAACTGTGTAAATCGCGCCGCTCCCGCTTCGGGCAATTTGACCGGCATCGTTCGTAGGATCGCTATCCGCGAGTAGAACGTGCGCGTGGATGTCCGTCCCTGCGCCGGTTGGGCTCGCTTGATGTAACGACGATGGGGGCCCTGGCTTTTCGCCGCAATTCGACCTCTTCAAGCATCTGATATCGGGTGCAGGGGATGGTGCTCGCTTGCGCGAGTCACGTTCGGTGCGTGACGTGGCCGGTGGGCACGCAAGGCAACAAGCGTGATAACGACTGAACGACTTCCCGGTGGCGATCTCTTAGGCAGAGATCACTACGAGGATGCCGAAGAAACAGGATCTGACATCTCACCCAAAATGATGGGTAGGATGCTTCTGTACCCGGAGGATACAGCCGCCGGGCTGATGACTCTGGATGTTGCGTCATTCCTGGACTCCCAGACCGTAGCTGACACCATCGCTGAAATCAGCGATCGCACAGCCCGCTCACCAGATATTTCGCGTGTTTACGTTGTGGGGGCGGACAACTCCCTCGTAGGCAGCTTGAGCCTCCCTGAGCTAATGTTTGCGCCCCCTTACGCAATGCTCAGGGAAGCCCTGGATGGCGAATCCGTGGCCGTGAGATGGGACGATAGTTATGAGAACTGCGCCCGCATCATGGCGGGACACGATCAGGCCAGACTTCCAGTAATCGACGATCAGGGCGTCCTCATCGGTGCGATTGCAACCGAGGATATGGGCCGCGTTGCAGAAATGCGCGCGGCCCAGGACGTCGTGAAACTCTTCGGCCTGGGCGGCGAGGATCAGGTGCTGGGGCCGTTCTGGAACTCGGTTCGAAGCCGATTCCCGTGGCTGCTGATCAACCTTATGACAGTGCTCATGGCCGGGTTCATCGTAAGCCTCTTTGAATCGACCATCGAAGGCGCCGCGATGCTGGCAATATTTATTCCAGTCGTCGTCGGCCAGGCAGGCATCGCGGGGACCCAAACCGTGACCATGGTTGTTCGAGCAATCGCCCTGCAAGAAGTCGACGAACGCGACAGTAGAGCCCTCCTGATGAAAGAGGGCGCGCTGGCGGTGCTTCAAGGCACGTCAATAGCACTAATCCTGATGCTGCTCGTCTGGGTCTGGCAAGACAGCTTCATACTGGGACTGGTAGTGGGCTCGTCAATGCTGATCAACCTGATGGTTGCGGCTCTGGGAGGCGTGGCCGTGCCACTGGCGATGAAGACCCTCAGGATCGACCCCGCAGCATCTTCTGCCGTGGTGGTCACCACGATGACAGAGATGATCGGCATAGTCGCATACCTTGGCCTGGCCGCCTGGCTCATTTCGATGAACGCGGGCGCATAAAACTCCGCTGGCTGGCGTAATCGTCCACGCAATGGACGACTACATCTCTATCAACCGCGCCAATTGGGACGATCGCGTCCCCATCCACCTCTCATCGACACAGGCTTATAACGTCAACTCGTTCGTGGCAGATCCGGCGATGATCTCCCGTACCGTGCGATTCGACGCCGAACGCATGCCCGATCTCGCGGAGAAACGGATCATCCATCTCATGTGCCACCTCGGACTAGATACGCTCTCGTTCGCTCGCCTTGGCGCAGACGTAACCGGCCTCGACTTCTCTGGCGAATCGGTTGCGGTCGCCCGGGACGCCGCGATCAAGGCCCAGCTTGACGTGGACTTCGTGCAGTCCGATGTATACGCGGCGAGGGAGGCCGTCGAAGGGGAGTTCGACATCGTCTACATGTCGTTCGGCGTCCTCAACTGGCTTCCGGACATGGCGAAGCTGGGAAGCGTCGTCGCAAGCCTCCTGAATCCGGGCGGTCTCTTCCACCTGACGGAACACCACCCACTCGCCATGACGTTAGAACTCCCCTCCAAAGGTGACAACTTGCTCGTCAGTTCTGACTACTTCGGTAGCGATGACCCGGAGATCAACGTTAGCGAGGCCAGTTACATCGCTGGCGAAGGCAAGATCGCCCACTCAACCACCTACCAGTGGCAACACACCCTCTCTGAGGTGGTCTCCGGGCTGATCAACTCAGGTCTCCGGCTAACGATGCTGCGAGAGTTTCCGTTCGGAACGTTCCCTAACGGCCACCCGCTCACCCAGCGATCAGATGGCTACTGGCACTACGCTGAACGGCCCGAACTCGCCCCGCTGATGTTTACGGTGCAGGTGGTGCGGGACTGATAAAACAATCAATCATCAATGGATCGCAGGGGTGTCTTTGGTAGATTCTCCTGAGGTAACTCGACTGGCTGCACCCCAGCGGCCGCGCACGGTAACGGCGGATCTGTGACCCGCCTTCAGGCGCTGCCATATACCGTTCGTTACTCCATGGGTGCACGCAGGGGGAAGCGGGTTACAAAACCGCCGCCACTCGGGGGCGATCAGTCGCTCAAAAACGCCGTCGCGACGTGGCGACGCTGTATCTTCCCGGTCGCCGTCCGCGGCAGACTCTCTGCAAAGTAGATCACCTCAGGCACTTTGAACTCAGCCATCTGTGTTCGGCAGTGCTCCATGATCTCTTCGGGCGTAGCTTCGCCACCAAGAACCACTGCGGCATGGACGACTTCGCCATATTTCTCATCAGGCGCCGCGAAACAGACGGCCTCGTTGACAGCGGGATGCTTCAGGAGGATGCCATCGACCTCCAGCGGCGATATCTTCTCCCCGGCACGGTTGATCAGCTCCTTCAAGCGACCGGTCAGGCTGAGATAGCCATCGTCGGACAACAATCCCTGATCGCCGGTGTGGAACCATCCGTGAGCGAATGCTTCTTTGTTTGCTTCTGGATTATTGGTGTAGCCGTGCGTCACATTTGGACCGTTAATGACCACTTCTCCAATCTCACCCGGAGAAAGCAGCGTGCCATCGTCAGCCATGATGGCGATATCGACTCCGGTGCCCTTCCCAACCGTTCCGGCACGACGATCGTCGAACGGGCTGGACGACATCTGGTGTGACGCCTCGGTCATCCCATAGGCCTCCAACACCGGCGCGCCGAATCGCTCCTCCAGCTGGTCGAACACACTGGGTGCAAGAGCGGAACTGCAACTCCGGATAAACCTGAAGCTCTTGGCCGGGGCGTTGTCCTCGTCCGCTCGCAGCAGAAGAATCTGATGAATCGTTGGCACTGCTGAGTACCATGTCGCGCCAGTCGCAGTCTGGATCTGCCAGAAGTTGGTTGCGCTGAACCGGTCCGGCACAACTATCGAGCCGCCTGACGAGAAAGTGGAAAGCGTGACGCCAATCAGGCCGTGCACGTGAAACAGCGGCATGACCACCATTGCCACATCGTCAGATGTGAGGTTGTAGGTGTCACGTATGTTTTTGAGTGAGGCCGCGAGGTTGCCATGCGTGAGTGGCACACCCTTGGGCCGACTGGTGGTTCCCGAGGTGTGCAGGAACAG
>DBZV01000164.1:1363-2557 GCA_002311865.1 Dehalococcoidia bacterium UBA1151 | reverse complement strand
CTCGGTTGGGCCGCTGACCTTTACCCGAGAGTGGGCCTCGTCCTCTATACTGAACAGTTCCTCGCCGGTATGATCGCGATTGTCCTGCCGCTGGCTTATCTTACTGCGCCAGCGCGAAAGCACGGTGTCGGTACTCTGCCCTGGTACGACGCCTGCGCCGCAGCGGTCGGCTTTGCTACGGCAGCTTATGTAGCGGTTGATTATCCGCAGCTTGCAGAGGAAATCGCGTATCAACCACCGCGTGCCCTGATCGTCAGCGTAGTGCTGCTGGTGCTCATCGTTGAAGCGGTGCGGCGAACCGCAGGCCCGGTCTTAGTCATCCTTCTCGCGATCTTCTTCTCCTATGCCATGTGGGGCCACTACGTGCCTGGCGAGCTGGTTGGGCGGAACGTCGACACCAAAGAACTCGTAATTGGTTTGGCGCTCGATCCTCAGGCGTTGCTCGGAGTGCCGATGAAGATCGGCACCACGGTCGTCCTCGCCTTTCTGTTTCTTGGACAGGTGTTGTTTGAATCGGGCGGATCCGGGTTCTTCACCGGGCTCGCCACCGCTGCAATGGGCCGCTACCGCGGCGGCTCAGCGAAAATCGCCATCGCTGCCTCCAGCCTGTTTGGCACGATCTCCGGCAGCGCCGTCTCCAACGTCGTTTCCACCGGCGTTATCACGATTCCCCTGATGCGCGACTCTGGCTATTCCGCCGAGGCCGCAGGTGGGATCGAAGCGGTCGCCTCAACCGGTGGCCAGTTGATGCCGCCCCTGATGGGTGCCTCGGCCTTCGTGATGGCGGAGTTCCTGGAGGTCGCCTACACCGAGGTTGTCCTAGCAGCGTTGATCCCCGCAGTCCTCTACTATCTTGCACTGTTCATCCTGACCGATTTGGAGGCAGCGAGGACAGGGATAACCAGGATATCGGTGGAAAAAATCCCGCGAGTTGGCCCAGTGCTGCGCGCCGGCTGGTTCTTTCCTCTGCCGTTCGGGGTGCTTATCTATGCCCTATTCGGCGCCCATCTCCAGCCCGAAACGGGAGCGCTCTATGCGGTTGGCGTGCTCCTTGCGTGCGCCTTCGTGTTCGGTTACGACGGTAAGCGCGCGGGCCTGTCGATGGTTTGGCGTGCGCTCCGGGAAACCGGGCATTCGTGCATTGAGTTGCTGCTGATCGTGGCCGTCGCTGGGCTCATGATCGGGCTCCTGAAC
>DBZV01000164.1:0-1251 GCA_002311865.1 Dehalococcoidia bacterium UBA1151 | reverse complement strand
GCCGCAGTTATCAGCATCGTTCTCGGCATGGGCATGCCGACGCTCGGCGTCTACGTGCTGGTCGCTGCGTTGGTCGCACCGTCCCTCGTCGAGGTCGGTATCGATCTGATGGCCGCTCACCTGTTCGTGCTCTATTTCGGAATGATGTCGATGATCACCCCACCGGTCGCGATCGCCGCCTTCGCCGCCGCAACCTTGACCCGCGCCAGTGCGATGAAAACTGCATTCGCGGCGGTCCGGTTCGGCTGGCTCGCCTATGTAATCCCGTTCTTGTTTGTGCTCTCGCCCAGCCTCATCATGCGCGGCTCCGTTGAGAACGTGTTGCTCGCGTTCGTCACCGCCATGATTGGCGTTTGGCTGTTTTCGGTGGGTCTGATGGGATATTACGTTCGCCCGCTCGGCTGGGCCGTGCGCCTGTGTTTCCTTGCCACTGGTCTCAGCACCCTGTTGCCGGCGGAGGCCTTCGAGGGTGCGCTCTTCATCAATATCGTGGGAGCGGGATTCGGCGCCATCCTGGTGCTGATGGAACGCGTATTCAAACGCCATGCCTTGCTCAACAGGACTGAAGAAGATCGCTGAAGGATGGTGACACTTTTATGGCTCTTCATACAGGACTTGCACGCCTGATTCATAATGCTGGGTAATGCAATTCTCCAAATCAGCATGTGCTACAGTAAGGCAATCCGGATCCAGGGTTGCCAGACAAATGCGTTACGATCAAGAACAAGCTCTGTGAACGCCCCGGTACCGCAACCAACATCGAGCCAGCGTAAGCCATTTGGCAGCGAAAGCCAGTCGAGGAATGCTTCGCCCGCGACACGGTTCCAACGCCGCATCGTAAGTTCGTACGCCTCGCCATCACTGAAAAAGCTTTCAGCTTCGGCCGTACCTCATCCCCAAAATACGCGTTGTTGGCGAAAGTCTATTTGGAGGTGGGAGACCAGGCTATCTGGGCCAAATGTCCGTTCTGGGTCAATAGCCGCCATGCGGTGCGCCCGCCGCGATATCTGAAGCTGGAGGTGAAGCAGACGTCACAGGGCCAAAAGCGGACGTCGGCCTGATGTCATTGAACCGCCGCGCCTTCCCCCAGATGCCGTGATCTCACCTGCCCCTGATCAATGTCATTGACCTGTCGAAAATAATAATTGATCCGTGAAGTCCATTAGGCATTGTCAGACTAAAATGGCTTGAGCCCGGATCGGAAGGTCCGTAGCTTTCCGCAATGCAAAATCCGTTCCGATATTTCAATAG
>DBZV01000105.1 GCA_002311865.1 Dehalococcoidia bacterium UBA1151 | reverse complement strand
TAACCCATGTCTACGGTCCGTACATTTGCCACACGGGCACTTCCCGCGACGCGGCAATTACCAGTTTTGCCGTGCCTCCAGCCACGGCAGCACGACCGGCAGCAATAGCTCCGAATGCTCACGGTGGATGTTGTGGCTGGCGCCTTCGATCTTCACCACGGTCCAGTCGTCGTTATCCGGCACTATCTGAGCCAGGAACTCGTCCGGCAGGATGCCTCCGGCCGTCGGATCGGCCTGCATTAGCAGCACCGGGCATTTGATTCTGGCCATAACCTCTGCCGGATCATCCAGACTGTAGGCAGAGGTACCGCCAACGACATTCCGCAGTATTTCGGCGTCCATCTGGAGTATCGATTCCGCTTTCCAGCCTGCCACGTATTCAGGCCAGTTTGGGTATGCCTCCCGAAAGCGCGACGCGGCCTCTTCGACCGTCGCACCGGAATCGATCAGATCGATGGACAGCTTGAACATATTCATCGTGGGCGAGTTATTGGTGGATGCCGGACGTCGTCGGCCGAAGACGGCGGGATCTTCCAGCACAAGCGCCCGCAATTGAGCCGGAGCATCGATCGCGGTGGCAACTGAGTTTGCGCCGCCCATCGAGTGGCCCCAGAGCACGGTTGGGGCGTCGCACACGTTCTCGATGATGAATTTGATGTCTCTGGCGTGGTCTTCGCGGGCGTTCTTGCCGGGGTGGCCCGAATATCCGTGGCCGCGCTGGTCCATGGTTACAACCCGGTACTTTGTCGTCAGCGCGTCCATCACGGGCAAGAAGGAATCTCGCCGACTGGTTACGCCGTGTGCAAGCAGCAGTGTGGGACCGTTGTCCGGCCCAACGGAGTAGCCAATCTCCACCTCGCCGGTGTTGATGGTGTGGTCAGCGAAACCCTTCAACAAAATCGCCATATTGACTGCCTGTTCTTGTTCTGATGCGCCAACAGTCTGTTTGCGGGCTGCGTTCTAGCATTGGAGCGGGGCTCTGCCCCCGTTGCGAAAGCGACGCGGCGGGTGCTAGCGTTAGATGTTCACGTGGTGGGCGTAGTGTAGTGGTTAACACGTCAGGTTGTGGCCCTGAAGATCGTGGGTTCAATTCCCATCGCTCACCCCACTTATTTCACACGATTGGTGCGACCACTTCGACCATGCCGTCGACTGTGCCAGATCGTGACGAGCGCCTGTAGCTCAGCGGATAGAGCACTGGTCTTCGGAACCAGGGGCCGTGGGTTCGAATCCCCCCAGGCGCGCCATACTTAGTTTCAAGCCTAATCAGGGGTGACCTTTGGGCTGCCTCGATTTGTGTATTGGACACTAAGTAGTCACAACTCAACGATAAGTTCCCTAGATTCTTACCTGAGTCCCCTGTAGAGATGCGGTCGTCGTCTGTAGGCAATCTAGTGATGCTGAGGACAACTTGACCTCTTCCGAATGGATTCCTAACCTTCGTGACCCCTCGCCCCTACACGCGGGGACTCCCACAACGAACGGCGAGTAAGTCAGTTAGCAGCCTCGATTCGACAAACCAGCGGTCCAGAGGCCATCGGAGAACCGAGGGCCTGACTCGATGAAGTTGTACCGGATTAGAGCCATTTTAGATTCATGTTTATCTAGGTTATTCCCCCAGACACGCCACTCTCTATCACCGGTCCGTACAGCGTGCCAATCTGAGACTGGCGGATTGCCACTCTCCCAGTAATCCCCACTGGTCAAGAACCCGAAACACGACACATTAAAATCAGCTCCTTGACAGTTATATGGGCGAGGATCGGGCTTCATCCCCCGCAATCTCTCTTGAAACAGACCGATTACCTGTTGCTCAGTGAGCGGTGGTGGCCCGGGTGTTGCAGTCGGGGATGGAACTGGACCCGCCGTGGGTGTGGGCCTTGTGATCGCCGTCGGGGTGAATTGGGATTGCACGGCTCTGGAGGTCGCGGAGACTCGCGTTCCAATCGTCTGCTGCAACTCAAGATCAGACGGGCCGCAGGCAACCATTGTCCATGCCATGGCGAGAACCAATGTCAGTCCACGCATTGCCCTTGTTCCTCTACTACGCTTCGATCACGGTTCAATCACTGGATCCGTTGTGGTGCGATGCTTGTATTTGCCGATTACTGATCAGTCGGTCCCCCTAAATGAATAAATTGGTAGATGTCTCCGGTTGATGGCGCGGCGTGGCCTCGTGTCGGGCGTCGATTTGTTTTACTCCGGTCGACGTCAGGGCCGGAGGCTTGTGTCCCGGATTGGCTTACCGAAATCTTCCTGATTGCGGCCCTTTAGGCTGATTGAGGCTCCGAGCCAGGACTGGCCTGTTGGCACACACTCCGAGTCTTGCCGTCATCCTCGAGTTTCATCGGGGATCCAGCATCAAACTTGCACCGCACCGCACCCCCCTTTCGTCCCGGCAGACCTACTCTGTCGACTTGTAATCAATCCTGCAAGGGTCGATTCTCCCCATTCGGTCCGCTGAGTGCTGGGCGGCGTACTGGATGTGAAGAATCCTGTTGCGCAACAGAGGGGCGACATCCCTCCGCCTCAAGCTAACCCTTACGGCACAGTGATCAAAGGTTGTACTGGGGCTCCGCGTAGTCTTTCACTTTGTCGAAGATCTGGATCCGCCAACGCTGAGATTCGATCACCAAAAGGCGATTCCTCGCAGCCTCATACTTGACCCCCGTAGGAAGTTCAAACTTTGTCTCCGGATCCAGCGTGGGTACCCGGCGACGAGCCTTTTCGGAGTCCGGGTTGGCCTGGAGGTATCGCTTCTGCCACTTGGACAGCTCCACCGCGGAACCGCCCATCTGCAAGAGATACTCGCCTGACTGGTCAAATACCTGGACCCGGTGGTTTGCCCAATCGCAGACGTATATATCGCCGTCCGGGTCTACCGCCACGTCCGACGGATGGTCAAACTCACCCGCGCGGGAACTCGGGGTTGAGTTCTGGCCGCCGATCGCGCTGAGGTAATTGCCATCGCTATCAAACTTCTGGATACGGTGGTTCTTGTGATCTGCAACAAGCACATTGCCATCATTGTCCAGCCCAAGGCCCCACGGCGCCCGCAACTGGCCCGGGTCCGTTCCCTGGCTGCCGAAGGCATCGATGAACTCACCGTCA
>DBZV01000178.1:3553-4191 GCA_002311865.1 Dehalococcoidia bacterium UBA1151 | reverse complement strand
TGCGTCATCGTGACCACAGCAACTGCATCGCCGCGTTCGCGCTGAATCACTTCGACCGCATCCTT
Organism: Dehalococcoidia bacterium UBA1151; assembly: GCA_002311865.1. Lineage (GTDB taxonomy): Bacteria > Chloroflexota > Dehalococcoidia > Lucifugimonadales > Lucifugimonadaceae > UBA1151. The sequence continues at coordinate 4,126 of DBZV01000178.1, read as the reverse complement.
GTAGGTCATCATGGCGCGCCAATCTCCTCGTCTTCGTACTCAGCGCCAACCAGTACGGCAACAGGCATGTGTGTCTTGCGAGCCTCATCAAAAGCGAGGGCGATGCGATCGATATCCTGACCAGTCTCCAGAACGTAGTAGGGCACTCTGAAGAGGTGAAGATACGGCTCCAGGAGTCGGGCGGAACTGTCCGGCGTGTCGCCATGTCTGCTGTAGCCGCGATAGCCGATGAACATGACGATAGGCAGCGACACGCCAATCGCGAGACCTCGAAGAGCGTCCCCGGATTCGTATAGTCCGGAGTTCTGGATGATGACGACGCCATTCTTGCCCGTCGCCCACAATCCTGCGGCAATGGGAATTGCCTCGCCCTCACGGGAGACTGGTACCAGGGAGATCGATTCAGATGCCTGGATCGCTTTGTACATTCCCGAAGTCTCAGAGTCCGGCAACGTCACAACGTGCGTGACACCCTGATCTTCTAGCTCCGAGATGAGTCTGCTCGCTTTAATTCCAGATTCGGCCAATTGTCGCGTCCTCCTGAAGGTCAAAAGAAGGTCTAAGGCGTTTGGA
>DBZV01000178.1:0-3459 GCA_002311865.1 Dehalococcoidia bacterium UBA1151 | reverse complement strand
CACCCTGGTGATTAGCAACAATCCAGCGGCGATCGCTGCCACAACGGTAAATATGGGGAACGCCGCTGTGTAGCTATCCATTGTGTCGAAGATTATGCCTGCGCTGATTGCGCCCGCTGCCTGCCCAATGCCGACAAATGGTTCGGTGAATCCCCGTATTGCGCCCATGGATGGCCGACCGAAGTAGTCGGCCGCGACGACCGGTGGCACAACAATCAGACCACCCAACCCGAAGCCGAACAGCCCTGCCACGACGAATGCTGACCCAACATTTGTCACCAGCAGGTATCCGAGAGCGACCCCTCCAATCATGGTGGCAACGAGGGCGTACACAATTCGGCCTGGCAGACGGTCCAAAAGGTTGCCCCAGAACAGACTTCCAAATGCGGTGCCAATTGCGAGAACAACAATCGCTCCCGCTGCACTTGTAGCACTGATGCCCTGATCGTATAGATATGCCGCCTGATGCACATTTGTCCCAGCATGAACAAAGAACATCAGCCCACCGGCGAATGACAGCAGCCAGAGAGCGGGGGTGCGCATAGCTTCCCGCAAGGTCCACGATTGCTGGTCGGCTTGGACACGCTGACTGACTGATTCCGATTTCACGTCAGCAGCATTCATCTCACCATCCGGCTTCATGCCAATATCTTCTGGTCGGTTTACGACAAGAAGCCACACGGGAACCAGGGCGATCACCCAGACCCCAATTCCCATCCAGAACCAGGCCATCTTCCAGTCGCCGGTACCGCTGATCAGGAGTTGCGCAACAAATGGGAATCCACCCATGCCAACGGCGTGAGTGACGCCGAGGTAAGCGGTAGCCTGGCCGCGTCGCTCAATGAACCACTGTGAGACGACAGTTGAGCCGGCAATATTGATAAACGAGTTGAATATGAGCCGACCCGCTCCGTAAGCGAGATAGAACGCGATTGGGGCAGTGGCCCAGCGGATCGACATCGTGCTCACGCCAAGCACGAGAACAGAGCTAATCAACAAAACTCGGGCCCCAATTCGATCAACCAACCAGCCCGTGAGTGGAGCAATGATCAGAGAGGCAATTCCTGCCGCGCTTGCGGCGCCTGCAATCAACGTCCGACTCCACCCGAGTTCATCGGACATTGGCACGATGAACACCGATAGAGTCAATGACGCCGCAGCATTGCGGACAAGGTAAGAGCTTCCCGCGGCGTACACAATCGCCCACCCGTAGAAGAATGGCAGGCGCGCAGCAATTTTGGATTGGTTCATGTAGCCCTGGGGAGAGGTATGGAGGGGTGATCAGGTTGGTAGACCTGTGGAATCCTACCGTATGGAAGTGTGAGAATGGCGCTCAATTGATAAAGTCTGAAAACTCGAACTAAATGATCCGGCGTTTCGTTCACCGGATTTACCATATTTATCTGGAGGCGTGACCGCGTGAGCAGTCCTGTAGATCCGTTCGGCGCTCGATCATCAATTCAGACCAGCGGCGGCAGATTCGACTACTACAGTCTTCAATCTCTTGAGAATTCCGGCGTCGCCAATATTTCAAAGCTGCCAGTATCAATTCGCATAGTCCTGGAGAATGCTCTCCGTCATTCTGACCAGAGCGTTGCTTCAGAAGATGACGTCAGAGCAGTGGCATCGTGGTCGCCATCGGCAACTCCAGCCAAAGAAATTCCGTACATGCCTGCGCGTGTCCTATTGCAGGACTTCACCGGGGTGCCAGCCGTAGTGGACCTTGCAGCCATGCGAAGTGCGATGGCCGACCGAGGCGCAGACCCCGGCAAGATAGACCCGGTGGTGCGCTCTGACATGGTGATCGATCACTCCGTTCAGGTGGACTACTTTGCCTCTGAGGGCGCGCTTGCGATGAACATTGATCGCGAGTTTGAGCGCAACGAAGAGCGCTACCAGTTTCTGAAGTGGGCACAGGGCGCGTTCAACAATCTGAGTGTAATTCCACCGGGAGTTGGCATCGTCCATCAGGTCAATCTTGAGTACCTCGCGCCCGTGGTAATGACTGGAGAGCATGCGGGAAATCTTGTCGCCTACCCAGATACCTGTATTGGAACGGACTCACACACCACGATGATCAACGGCCTTGGGGTGCTTGGCTGGGGAGTGGGTGGCATTGAGGCCGAGGCGGTCATGCTGGCGCAGCCGTACTACATGCTTGTGCCAGAAGTCGTCGGAGTGAAGCTCTCTGGCGAGTTGCCGGAAGGCGCGACTGCAACCGACCTGGTTCTGACGATTACTGAGTTGCTAAGAGGCACAGGAGTTGTAGAGAAATTCGTTGAGTTCTTTGGACCTGGACTGGACTCTCTACCTCTCGCCGATCGCGCAACGATCTCCAATATGTCACCCGAATATGGCGCCACCTGTGGGCTGTTCCCGATCGATGATCAGACACTGCGCTACCTCCATACCAGTGGGCGTAGCGACGATCAGGTTGACCTTGTAGAGCGCTACTACAAGGAGCAGGGTCTCTTCCGGACCACTGACACACCGGATGCTGAATACACAAAGACGCTTGAATTTGACCTTGGAAGCGTTGAGCCTAGCCTGGCGGGACCAAAGCGCCCACAGGACCGGCTGACACTCTCGCAGGTCTCCTCGAACTTCAAAGAGACGTTTGTGGAAACTCCATCTGGCGGAGTTCCCACGAGCATCACAATCAATGACTCTGAGGCCGAAATTGGCGATGGGTCAGTGGTAATTGCCGCTATTACGAGCTGCACCAACACATCGAACCCTTCAGTCATGATGGGTGCCGGATTGCTGGCTCGAAACGCTATCAGCAGGGGCTTGATCAGCAAACCCTGGGTCAAGACAAGCATGGCGCCTGGGTCACAGGTCGTCACCGGATACCTGCAAAAATCTGGCGTGATGGATGATCTCGAAAAGCTTGGCTTCGGCGTGGTGGGCTACGGATGCACGACCTGCATCGGAAACAGCGGACCGCTGCCGCCAACTATTGCTGAGGCTGTAGATGATCATGAACTTGTCTCAGCCGCGGTGGTGAGTGGTAATCGAAACTTTGAAGGCAGGATTCATCCGCAGGTGCAGGCGAACTATCTCGCCTCCCCAATGCTCGTCGTCGCATACGCGCTGGCCGGAACGGTGGACATTGATCTCAGCAATCAGCCGGTTGGCGTCGGATCAGATGGAGAGGATGTCTACTTGAAAGATATCTGGCCAAGCCAGAACGAGATCGCCAAGGAGATCGCAGATTCCGTTAGCGCTGAACTGTTCAACGAGAAGTATGGCGCGGTATTCGAAGGTGGCGACAAGTGGGATGGCATCACCGCCAGCACCGGCACTCTCTTTGATTGGGACCCGGGCTCGACATACATTCAGAGAGTCAGCTTCTTCGACGATATGCCAGATGACCCGGAGCCGTTGAGCGATATCAACGGCGCTCGTGTCCTCGTCTCGTTTGCTGACTCTGTGACCACAGACCACATCTCACCTGCA
>DBZV01000175.1:2484-2772 GCA_002311865.1 Dehalococcoidia bacterium UBA1151 | reverse complement strand
GATATGCAGTACGAGCGAAACGACTTCGATTTGGCACGCGGTCGATTCCGCGTGCGAGGCGACACACTAGAGATCATGCCATCGTATGAAGATCTGGCGGTCCGCGTGCAGTTCTGGGGCGATGAGATCGAGAAAATCCTGGAGCTTGATCCGCTCACCGGCGAGATTCTGAGCACCCGCGAGTCACTTGATATCTTTCCCGCGAAACACTTCGTCACCTCCGATGAGCGACTGCAGAATGGGATCGAAGGAATCCAAAAAGAACTTGAAGAGCGTCTGGTGGAGCTA
>DBZV01000175.1:0-2287 GCA_002311865.1 Dehalococcoidia bacterium UBA1151 | reverse complement strand
CGCAGGACTCTCTGTACTTTATCGACGAATCCCACATAACCCTCCCTCAAGTCCGCGGCATGTACTACGGCGATGTGGCGCGCAAAAACACACTGGTCGAATACGGCTTCCGACTGCCCTCGGCCATCGACAATCGGCCGCTGAGCTTCGAAGAGTTTGAGGAGCACGTCAACCAGATCACATACGTCTCCGCCACACCGGGGCCATATGAGGCAGCGCACGAACAGCGCCGGGTGGAGCAGGTCATCCGGCCCACCGGTCTGCTCGACCCAACCGTTGAGGTGAAGCCGTCCGCCGGCCAGGTTGACGACCTGATCGAGCAGATCACCTTGCGCGTGAAAAAGCACGAGCGCGTGCTGGTTACAACACTCACAAAGCGCATGGCAGAAGAGCTGTCGGACTATCTCAAAGAGATGGGCGTCCGAACGCAGTACATGCATAGTGAAATCGATACATTTGAACGCACGGAGATACTGCGCGATCTGCGCCTCGGTATCTACGACGTGGTGGTGGGAATCAACCTCTTGAGAGAGGGACTGGACCTGCCGGAAGTCAGCCTCGTGGCAATCCTTGATGCCGACAAGGAAGGATTCCTGAGATCAAATTCATCGCTGGTACAGACCATGGGCCGCGCCGCCAGACACATCGACGGCCACGTCATCATGTACGCCGATCGCATCACGGACTCCATGAAAAACGCGCTCGATGAGACCGATCGCCGCCGAAAAATCCAGGATGCGCACAACGTCGAACACGGCATATCACCGGCGTCGATCGTCAAGGAAGTTCGCGATATTACCCAGCGCGTGAAGGCGGTCGCGGAAAAGCGCACGCCATATATCACCGGCGGGCCTGCCTCTCGAGGCGAGTTACCGCGCGATGAGATGGTTCGCCTCATCAAAGACCTGGAAAGCCAGATGCGGAAAGCCGCTGGCAATCTCGAGTTCGAAAAGGCCGCGCTGATCCGCGACCAGATCGTAGACCTTCGCAAAGTCATGGTAGACGACGATATCGCCAAACCGGCTGCCACGCCCGCGCGGTAACCATGATTCAGCTACCCGCTCGCAGCATGCCTCTTAGACATGATGTGCGCAATTCCGTAGCCAACCCCACCGATGCCCGCCATCACCGCGACCGCGACCTGCGGCCCAAATGATTCGGCCATCAAGCCCAGAGCGAGCACCCCGAATGGCTGCATACCGACGATCAGAAACCGGATGCTCTGCACCCGCCCACGGAACTCATCAGCGGAAGCCACCTGCGCCACCGTCATGTTGGTGACCATGAACGTAGTCTGCGCTAGCCCTGCGATCATCGCGAACCCAAGACTCGCGCCAAGCCACGGCGAGGCGGCGAATCCCAGTACGCTCAACGTGAGCACAAGCGCCGTCACGAGCTCAACCCGCTGATGCGGAATCCTTGATGCCAACGCCACTGAAAATATCGAACCAAACAGTGCGCCAACCCCGGCGGCCAGCGTCAGCAGCCCAAGAACTTCGGGTCCGCGCTTCAACACATCAGCCGCAAACGTCGGCATCAAGGCGTTCCAGGTAGAGATCGTGGTGATAACTATCAGGGCGCCGATGAGCAGGCTTCGGAGTTCAGGATTGGTTGATACATAGCGGAGTCCATCCTTGAGAGCCTGAAAAGGTGGGGCGGCTTTCGACTTATCGGCGCATTCGCCGTCGAAATGAACAGACTTGTACAGAAGAATTGCTGGCAGCGTGAAAAACAGGCTGGCAGCCAGTGCGTACTCAGTACCAAATTGGCCGATCAGAATTCCGCCCATTGCGGGGCCGGCAATCTGCGCAAGGTTGAACACCACGGCTGAGAGACCAACGCCCCGCTGTAGCTCTTTCGCAGGGACGAGATGTGCGATAACCGACATCCGGGAAGGTCCGGCAGTTGCCATGACGACACCAGTAAACCCGGACAACAGCAGCACGTGCCACACCTGCACGTTGCCGAATATGGCAATGGCAGTAAGAGTTACATAGCCCACCAGAGCGGCAGACTCGGCCCCAATAACGATCTTTCGGCGGTTTGCGCGATCGGCAAGTATCCCCGCGGGGAGCGACAGGATGAGCATTGGCAGCAGCATCGTGATCGGCACCAGCGACACGAGAAATGGCGAGCCAGTCATGTCCTGGATCAGCCAGCTGCGCGTAATAATCTGCACCCAGAATGCGGTGAAGCTCAAAAGTCCAGCGAACCAGAATCGCCTGTATGCAGAGTAGGTGAAAGGTCCGCTAAAGATGGAAGATTTTCCCTTGTCTGCTGCGCTGTG
>DBZV01000022.1:5351-5662 GCA_002311865.1 Dehalococcoidia bacterium UBA1151 | reverse complement strand
AATCATGAAGTCTTAGTGCGTGGCACGTTTGGCAACATACGACTCCGAAACTTGCTGACACCTGAACGAACTGGCGATTGGACCGCGCACTTCCCGGACGGTGAGGAGATGCGAATCTTTGACGCAGCGGAGAAGTACCGGGGCGAAGATGTGCCGCTAATCGTTCTCGCTGGCAAGGAGTACGGAACCGGAAGCTCCCGTGACTGGGCTGCCAAAGGACCAAAGTTACTAGGCGTCAAGGCGGTGATTGCTGAGAGTTATGAGCGAATTCATCGCAGTAACCTCGTTGGCATGGGGGTTCTTCCTCTCCA
>DBZV01000022.1:4997-5272 GCA_002311865.1 Dehalococcoidia bacterium UBA1151 | reverse complement strand
TACATCGATGGCCAATCCGCGAACTCGCTCGGACTAGATGGTACCGAGACTTTCGATTTCGCCGACATCGCTGACGGTCTGGTTCCGGGTCAGATGGTGAATGTTACGGCGGTTTCCGATGAGGGCAATGTCATCAAATTTAAAGCGCTGGTAAGAATCGATACTCCGGTGGAGATCGATTACTACCGCCACGGCGGCGTTCTGAACTTTGTCCTGCGACGTTTCCTCGCCGAAGAGTAGGTGGTAAGCCGGATTATTATCCTGAGACGAGTTGG
>DBZV01000022.1:428-4880 GCA_002311865.1 Dehalococcoidia bacterium UBA1151 | reverse complement strand
TGATCAGAGCTGTACCAGGTGGTGGCGCTGAACATGGACTCACGCCACAACGAGCCTCGACAGGCGCGTGAAGCGGCGATCAGGGCCTCTTCGTCGCTGAATTCGGCAGGCTTCACACCGCTGTTCAATAAAGTCGATTCAACGCTACGAGGCCACCCTGGACTTGAGGCAAATGCGGTTCTTGGAACTCTCAATGGCGAGATGATTGTTTTCGCCCCCGCGTTTCCCGCAACGGGCCGCACAGTTATTGATGGCCATCTTCTCGTCAACGGCGTACCGGTCAATCAGACAGATGTCGGCCGCGATGTACTATCTCCCGTTCCCGCCAGCAGCATTGTGGAAATACTTCGGGAAAACACGGGGATGGATGCGGCATCGGTTCGCCTATCGCAGGTGAGGAGTGGGCCGGAGCCGCTTGCAGACCTGTTTGTTCGCATTGCCGATGGGGGCGCTGCTATCGCCGTTCTAGACAGCGAGTCAGATCAAGATCTGTGGACCATCGTGGTAGCTGCATCACGGTCCAACAAACAGATCGTTCTCACAGGATCAGGCGGACTTGCGGCATCACTTGCGAATGCCTACGGCGATGATCAGACTGGCAAGCGCACGCCAGAACGGCTTGCCCGACAGCCATTTCTGGTGGTCGCCGGAAGCCAGCGGGAAATTGTTCACGCCCAGGCCGAAACGGTGAGGAAACAGGCGAAAGCCAATATCATCGAAATCGATGGCGACCGACTTCTTGATGCCGTTGAGGGTGCGGCGGAGCGGGAACGCGTCATTGGTGAGGCTAGCCGGTCGATCAGGGAAGGCCGAAGTGTAGTCCTCTTGCTGGTTAGCCGGACTATAGGACCTGAGGGTGGCCGGGCGGCGTTACTATCGGTGGCAAGAGACCGACTTGTAGCTGAACTTGGCGCCATAACAGCACGCGTTTCTCAGGCTTCTGTGAACGCCCTCGTACTGATCGGGGGTGACACGGCCAAGGGGATCCTGAACGCGCTCAACTGCACCGGGATCATACTGCGAGATGAGGCGATGCCGGGCGTACCGGCCGGCGTGATGCATGCTGGGGCACTTGACGGTGCGCCCGTGGTCACAAAGGCAGGGGATTTTGGTGACGAAGAGACCCTTCTAAAAATATTCGAATATCTTTCAACAGGGCGAACTTGGCGCGAGGGATGAAGCCGATTCTTGCGTTGACCATCGGAGATTCTGCTGGCATTGGGCCAGAAGTCACGGTGAAGGCCATACCCGGTGAGATCGCTCTGGGCAGGTCCACACCAGTGATCTACGGCGACGCAAGAATCGTTGCCCAGGAAGCCGAGAAGTACGCCCCTGGCTGGAGCGTGCGATCAGTCTCATCTATTGATGACATCGAGCAGCATGACAATGAATTGCTTGTCATGGACCTCAACAACTGTGACCCTGAGCTTGTGAAAGTGGGCACGGTTGAAGGCTATACCGGTGGCGCTGCTTACGAATCGGTCGTTCGCGCCACTGAAGATGCGATTGCGGGTGACATCGACGCGATTGTCACCGCCCCTCTCAACAAAGAAGCGATGCACAAGGCCGGGTTCAAGTACGACGGGCACACCGGGCTTCTAGGCCATCTCACGGGTACGAAGAACTATTTCATGGTGTTGGGCTCGCCAAAACTCAAGGTAATTCACATTTCGACACACGTCTCGGTCGCCGAAGCAGTTGGACGAGTGAAGAGCGATCGCATCCAGGCGTGCATTGCCGCTGGAAACGATCACATCAAGGAGCTGGGGATTGCCGAGCCGCGCATCGCCGTATGCGGCCTCAACCCCCATGCTGGCGAGAACCGCTTGTTTGGCAATGAAGATGAGGACGAGATTCGCCCTGCGGTAGAGGCGGCTCGCGCGTCAGGAATCGATGCGCAAGGCCCTTTGCCTGCAGACTCGTGCGTACGGCAGGCGTACGAGGGACAGTTTGATCTGGTGGTCGTGATGTATCACGATCAGGGGCACGTGCCGATGAAGCTGGTGGCGTTTTCAGAAGGCGTAAATGTGACCGTCGGCCTTCCGATAATTCGGACATCCGTGGACCACGGCACTGCGTTTGATATAGCAGGGCAGGGGATTGCCGATCCGGCGAATATGACTGCCGCTCTGAATTACGCATACAACCTTGCCGTGAAGCGCGGCGAATAGCGAGTCTCCGCATGGCAGCGTTCATCAACCTGATCCGAGATGTCTTATCGCTGGGATGGCGCGGCATCTCAAAAACTGGTTGCACGCTGGGCAGATATATCCGGTAGCTAGGGGTTCTTGAACCAATGGCCAAATACCAAGATGTTGAAGAATACGCGTCGTCGCTTGGCGAATGGCAAGCGGAGACCGTGAGATCGCTCGCCAACCTTGTCTCTGAGAATGCTCCCGACGCCGATTCGGTGATCAAATGGTCCCAGCCAGTCTGGGAACAGAACGGACCGTTCTGCTACGTGAAGGGATTCAAGAACCATCTCAATTTCGGATTCTGGCGCGGGATCGATATCGATGATCCACTCGGCGCTCTCGAAGGCACAGGCGACAAGATGCGGCACGTAAAAATCTCTGGCAGGAATGGATTTGACTCAAACGCAGTCGGCGCCATGATCCGCCATGCGGTGGAACTCAACCTTGCCAAAGGTGACCCCACTGAAGCCACTACGAAGTAAGCCTTACCAGTCGGGGTTCCCAACCGTCGCATCATCCGCATCGGGCGGCTCGAGGATTCCATCGGCCGCAATAATGGCGTCCTGAATCGCGGTCACGTCGACATCCCGTGGCGATTGGCCACTCGCGATTGCAAGCGCGGCGGCGGTTCCGGCGGCCTGCCCCATTCCCATCGCAGTGGCGGTAACGCGGCTGGATGATAGTGCCGTAGAGGTGGCTGAGTGGCAGCGTCCCGCCACCAGCAGGTTATCGAACGCAACCGGTAGCAGCGTGCCAAATGGGATGTCGTACGGCGGTATCCAGGGGATATCGTGATACCCGGGCTTATCGGGCGGGTGCAGGTCCATGCGCCACGCGCCGATTAGAACCACGTCGGCTTTGCGTTTGCCTTCTGCCACGTCAGAGTCTTTCAGTACGTAGTCGCCAATTATGCGCCGACTCTCCCGCGCACCAGCAACGGGCCCACTCATCATGAAGTAGGCGTCTTCAAACTCGGGGAGTTCGCGCCGCCACGCCTCAAACATCGTCCATGCATCTCGACGGCCGTTGATCTCGGCCCGAGTCCAGTCTTCGGGAGACGTGTTGTCACCGGGCGTTCTGGTTGCGTTGAAGTAGATATCGCGACCTGAGAATGTGGCGGGATACGGTCCGGCGTAGAGGCCAAGGTTTCCAGATTCGAACTCGCGTACGAGGACTTCTGCCGTTCGTTTTCGCAGATCAAGATGAGGTTCGAGGTAGGCGATTCTGAAGTGCAGACTCATAGGCTGTAGCGAGTCTGCCTTTTCGAACTCGGCGCCAGCCCAGGCCGAGGCATCGCCATCCCCGGTTGTATCGATTAACACCCGTGGCTTGATTGCAATCAGGCCGGACTTGTTGGAGGCGATCACCGACTCCACGTGACCATCATTCGAGATCACATCAGCCACCTGCGTGTGGAACAGAACCCGAACGCCAGCCTCAGCGAGAATCTCATCCGCTGCCCGCTTGAAGCGTTCGGGGTCACAGCGGGGAATCACGCGTTCGGGATGCATTGCGACGAAGTTGAAGTCGCCATTCACGTTGTACGAATGATTTCGCCCGCTGCCTGGCTCGATCACTCCCATCCGTTCGAGCATTTCAAACACGATTCCGCCAACCACAGGCGCGCCAGTGCGCTCGTCAACAAAGCCATCAAATGCAGATCCGATATTGGCGGTGAAGAAGCCGCCGGCGAATCCATTACGTTCAATCACCATCGTCTTTGCACCACCGCGGGCCGCTGCCACCGCCGCGCCAATACCGGCGAGTCCAGCGCCGCAGACAAGCACATCAGGCTCTGCGATGACGGGCAGCTGCTTTGAGTATGTGATCATTTTTGAACCCAATCTGTAAGCGACAGGGCCTCCCGAAGGAGACCCTGATAGTTATTGATGCGGCGGAACGGCTAGTTGCCCTTGATCTTGTCGTACATGCTTGGGATGAGCGGGAAGATCCAGCCGCGGTTGACGATGATCTCTCGGGCCAGTTCCGGCGGGATGGCGACGATCATTTCTGGCTCCAGGGAGAAGCGGCCGGTGAAGCCGCCGATTGCGCTGCGGGTGTGGACTCCCGCGTAGCCGCCATCGTCGGCGCCGTCTGATGCGTAGTGGCCGGTGCCGCCGCCGAACACATCCATCCACCGGTTGGAGTAGCCGTTGACCACGGCGGGGCCAGAGTTGAATTTCACGTCCGTTGAGACGACCATGCCGAGCGCTTTCACGGTGTAAATGATGTCGTTCAGGTCGCCGCCCTCGCCGCC
>DBZV01000022.1:0-177 GCA_002311865.1 Dehalococcoidia bacterium UBA1151 | reverse complement strand
TTGTAGTTGCGGCGCAGTTCGGCGGGGAGGATGGCGTGATCGTAGAACTTGCTCAATGTTTTCTCTCTGTTTTGGTTTGCGCCTGGCGGCACCGTGTGTCGACTCATCGCTTTTGCAGAAATGGTCGGTTCGCATAGTACCGACACTCTGCTGCTGAATCCAGTGCGCGACGAAATC
>DBZV01000093.1:14018-14199 GCA_002311865.1 Dehalococcoidia bacterium UBA1151 | reverse complement strand
GGGCAACAACCACATGTACAAGCTGGACTGGCAGACTGGCGCGACGCTGCTGGACGTGCCGACGGATACAGTCCATTCCAGCGGAATCACGCTGGGCGGCGGATACGCATGGATCGCCTCTACGTACTCATGCGAGATCTTCTGCGTGGAGCAGGAAACCGGCAAGACGGTGGAGAAGTAC
>DBZV01000093.1:6951-13860 GCA_002311865.1 Dehalococcoidia bacterium UBA1151 | reverse complement strand
GAAAGACGGCCACATCTACATCGCGTCACCGCCATCGCAGTTCGTGCACGTCGTTGACGTATCAACGTGGAAGGAAGTGCATCGCTTCAAGGCTCCCAGCTTCCGCGTGCACGGCATTGCCTGGGCCGAAGAGGAAGGGCACATGTGGGTTGCGGACACCTCGCTTGGAACCGTAACGCGGCATCGAGTGGAAGATGGGCGCACTTTCGATGCTTTCCGCGTGCCAGACCCGGTTCAAGTCCACGGCATGACGATCAGGGACAACGTCCTCTGGTACGCCGACGATCGTGGCCCAATTGGCCGCCTCTCGGTAAGCATGGAGCCAGACTTCTAGACACCAGTGCGTACTGGGCGCGGGGTGCCGGGGAGATGGGCGTTTTAGAACAGGGTGGATGTGTTCAGACGCGGGAATGTTTCTAAGGATCGACAGTATTTGTGCGTGCTGAATTCGGCGGGCAATGGTAGATTGCAGATAACGCAATGAATGTCACTTATCGCAATATCATCCTCTGGCTGCTGGCCCTGGCGGTCTTTATCCTGCTCACGCTGCTTCCCGCTCTGGGCGAGGGCGACTCGCCGCTCTAGAGTCGCCCTTCGAACGCGCCTGCCGATATCCCTGGGCTAATAGTCTCAGCAGATCTGAACGCGTACTCGTCCGTCATCCCGCAGACCATATCTGCCGCAATGCGCTCGACCGTTTCGTCGGATTCTCTGAAATTTGGAATCTGATCAGGTTGTGAGACGTAGTGTTCAAAGAGCACCCGTGTGATTCGCATCGCTGACTTGCCCTGTTCGGAGTCTGACAGCGGCAGGTAGACGCGCTCAAACATGAAGTCTCGGAGCAGCGTAGTAACTTCGCCAAGCTCTTCTGACATCGAGATGATGGGCTCATCTCCACCAGCCTCCGCCTCAGACATTGATACCGCGGATGTAACGATCACGTCGGTGATCAGGGCGTTAGCGCGCTGGGAGTGCCGACAGCCAAGGGCATCAATCGCTCGGCGAGGCAGGTCGTCGACGGTGATCCGGACTGCCCTGATCGCGTCGTTGATATCGTGCGCGAGGTAGGCAATCGCGTCGGAGATTCGGACGATCTGCGCTTCAAGCGTCATCCCTTCAACCGCATCGCGTCCCAGGAAGTTGCCCTGCGGCTTTGAGTGGCGTCGAATTCCCTCCACTACTTCGTGGGTGAGATTGAGTCCACGCCCGTCGCGCTCAAGTTTCTGCACAATGCGAACGCTATGACGACTGTGATGGAATCCTCCCGGCAGCAGTTGATTCAGCACCTTTTCGCCAACATGACCAAACGGCGTGTGCCCCAGATCGTGTGCCAGCGATGTTGCCTCAACAAGGTCTTCGTTGAGGTTCAGCGCGCGTGCGATCGTGCGGGCCACCTGCTGCACCTCAATCGTGTGCGTCAGCCGGGTGGTGTAGTGGTCGCCTTTTGGAGCCAGAAACACCTGGCTCTTGTGCTTAAGACGCCGAAACGAGTTCGTGTGGATCACCCGGTCCCGATCGCGCTGATACTCCGTGCGATAAGGGTGCGGATCCTCCGGCCTTGCCCGACCTTTCGATTCGACCACGCGCGTGGCGAATGGAGAAAGGTCGTTCTCTCTGGCTTCCAGGCGTTCTCTAATGTGCGTCAGGTCCATATGCGTGATGGAAAGGATACTGTTGCCACCAACTAGCACCACTGACATCTGAGGAGAATTTCATTCGACACTCCTGGGGCGGCCATCCAGGTTTGGCAGCATCGGCCGCGTTGCCAGCATGATCAACGCGGCTGAAATCACGATGAGCGGCCCAGTGAGCATGCCCGCCTGCACCCCAAACACTGTCGCCATTGAGCCGGTGAAGAGACCGCCAAGAACGAACAGACTCCCTAAAATCGCGACGATACCCATTACCCTGCCGCGCACAGGATCTTCCATGCGGACCTGGGTAGCCGTCCGACTGCTCATCATGAACAGCCCGTTGCCCAGGTGCGCAACGTACGTGGCCGGAATCGAGACCGACATTCCGGGTGATATCGCCATCACCAGCACGGTAAGGGCGACCCGGTTGAACCTGAAGCCCGATATTGCTGCAAATGAACCGTCCCACCAGACGCGGAACTTCACATACTCGAACGCACTCCTCGAGTGGGCTACGGGGCTATTCATAATGCCGGGAGAAATGGCGTCGACTCAGAGTGAGCGTTAGCCATCAATCCTCAACGAGACTTCGGCCATCCAGTGACCTGATCTGAGGCTGCGTAGTTGCTACGATCACCACGATTAAAGCCAGTATCACCGCACCGGTGGCTATCGCCACTCGAACCGACGTGAAATCGGCAATCACTCCGCCAAAGAAGCCACCGAGCGCGATCAGGCTGAACGTGATCGTGTAGATGCCCATGACCCGACCCCGCAGACCGTCAGGAACGCGAATCTGCAGCACCGTCATGGAGCTGATGAGGTACATCGAGTTGAAGAATCCAACCGTTGCGGCGATTCCGACAGACAGCCAGTAGTAGGGGGATAGGGCGAGCACGAAAATCAAGCCCGCGGAAATTGATATACCCCCCAGGATCATCCAGCCCAGCCACGCCACTTGCTGGAATTTCCCGACGACGAATGTCCCCGCGACTGCGCCAATTCCAACCGCCGTGAAGATGTAACCAATCTCCCGTGCGTCACCGCCAAAAAGGTCTACATAAGCAGGCATAAGTTGAATGTAGATCATGCCAAAGAACATGTTAGAGAAAGTCAGCGGAATGAGAATTGCGAAGATTCTGGTCCGGGCGATGAACCTGAAGCCCTCCGCGAACTCGTGGAGCGGATTTCGGCCTGGAATCTTTGGCGTGACCGGCAGCTTGAGGGTGGTCAGGGTGATGAACATGATCATGAACGCGGCTGCCGCAATGAAGAAGGTGAATGATGGCCCAAACGCGGCGATGATGAAGCCGCCAGTTGTAGGCACGATGATGCGCGATCCCTGCCACAAAATTGACGACAGAGCTACAGCGCTCATCATCTGGGATTTGTCCTCCAGCAGCGATGGGAACATGGCATTGCGAGTTGGCCAATCGATACCAGTCGCGAGTCCCGAGAAGAATGCAATGACATACACGTGCCACACCTCGATCACATCTGTGACCACAAGCGTTGCCAGCAGTGTGAGGAGGGCCGCAAGGACGATTTGCGCGCCCATGAGTAGCTTGCGTCGATCAATGCGATCGGCCAGCACTCCGCCAAAGAGCGTGACCGCAATCGTGGGGGCCGCCGTGGCAAGGCCAAGCTTGCCCAGATCGAGCGCTGATCCGGTGAGATCAAACACCAGAACGCCCTGCGCAAGTTGATTGAGGTTGAACGCACCAACCGCGGCGATTGAGCCAAGCCAGAATCGCCGAAATGGCGCGTATTTGAGGGCGCCGAAGCGGGTCGGCTTGTCCACCGCTGGTGCAGCGGCAGACTGGGTCACACCGGATGCGCTCAAATCGAATAGTCCACGGCTAGTTGGGGCGCAAATGGATACGCAGAGTAAGAATGTTACTCCCGCGGCGGGGAGCACAAATCAGTTGGCCGATTCCCACTCGCCTGCGCTGGCGGAGTACCCCGCCATGATCACCGGGTGTGTGCGGAGGCGAAGCTTTCGAGAATACTCTCCATTGAGCACAAATCCAGCACGTTCCGCCACACTACGGGACGGTCTGTTGTCCAATTCCGCGTAGATCCATATGGCTGCCAGTTGAAGCTCCTTGAGAGCACGCTCCGTCAGCTTCAGCACCGCGCGGGTCATGATGCCGTTACCCTGTGCATGGGAGGCAAGCCAGTAGCCAATTTCACCCCGATCCGTTGTGGCATCAGGTATTACCAGTTCAATTCCGCCGACAAGTTCGCCATCGAACTCAATTGCATACCATTCGGATCGCCTTCCCGGCCCCAATCGCTCGATACGCAACGTCAAAAATCGGTTCTGCTCTTCCAGCGACGGGACCGACTCGGCCCACGGCATATACCTATCCAAGTATTCGCTGTCTCTGGCAATGAGATCGCGAATGGGCTGGGCGTCCTCCATTCGAGGAGGCCTGAGTATCAGGCGTTCATCGATCCGAATCGAGTCGTAGCCCATCGCACTTGCCGCAAATCAATCCCGGCTAATGACGGCGTCGCTCTCACCATCACGATAGGCGATGGCCTCGCGTACGGCCTCCTCGAAGCCAACCTGAGGGTTGTACCCAAAGTCGTTCCGAGCGCCGCTCATGTCGTACTCATAAAATGTGGTTGAGGTGCCGGCAAGGTTCACCCGGCAGTGGGGCAGACCGAGCTGCTCCGCAAGGTGCGGAATCGCGATATCCCAAGTGAACGGCCCCGGACCCGCCAGTTGGTACGTCTTGCCGAAGGTTGCCGACTTCCCGAACGCCGCCTCGAAGCCGTGCACCAGGTCCCGTACCTCTACGTTGTGTTTCTTCCACGGGCGGCCATTCTCATCGCACGCAATGATCAGCTTGTTGGTACCGTCATCTTCGGCCTTCAGCGCCTCATACGTGGCGCGACCAACGTCGTCTGTCCGGCTCTCGAAATTCGCCAGGAAGGTCTTCAGGTAGAACTGCGGCCAGTTGAGGATTTCGCCTGCGCCCCACACATTGGCGAAGCGAATCACGGTGACAGGCATCTTCTCTTTGCGCACGTAGCGGTCGACCAGGTTTTCGCCCAGCACTTTCGTGTATCCGTACCAGTCGGTTGATACCAGCGGTAGGGAATCTTCCCGGATCGGCTCGGAAATTCCTCCGGGAGGGTACTTGAACATGGTGGCGTCGGTACTGGTCCAGATCAGATGCTTCAGACCATCGCCCAGCGCCAATCCTGCCTCAAGCACGTTGAATAGGCCTTTGACGTTGGTGTCAAAGTACTGCTCCGGAGTGAACGGTCCGCCAGCCTGAAACGCCGCCCCAAGATGAAAGATCGCGTCAACGCCCCTGGCCGCAAACATCACGTCATCGTGACTAACAAGATCGCCCTCAGCAATCTCCACTCCCAACTCCGTCATGTTCTTGGTTTGGGGATCACCCGGCCAGACAAATCCACGCACCTCATGGCCGTTATCGATGAAGCGTCGCGCAATATTGGCGCCGACGCGGCCCGTGATACCGGTAACCAGGATCTTCATTTAATATCCTTCTATCTTCGTTAGAAGAATCGGCTGGACGCCCACGCCCCGCTGAGAACAGGAATATTACAGGTCTCTGCCGCGTGAGATGGGTCTATACTCGCCAATGCTCAAATATTGCAGGATAGCGAAAGGCATCTAATAAATGCGAGGTCTTATTTTCACCGGAGACCGGGTCGCAGAAGTTCGCGATTTTGATCAGCTGGATCCCGGCCCCGGAGAGGTCCGCGTAAAGATTCGATCATCAGGCATGTGCGGCAGTGATTTGAACACCTACCGAAAACCAGCCAGCGATCTAGCAAATACCGTAAAACGCCCGGGGCATGAGCCGTGCGGCGAAATCGAAGCCGTTGGCGCCGGTGTAACCGAGGTGCAGATTGGCGATCGTGTGATCGTGCATCACTATCTTGGCTGCGGCCACTGCAGATACTGCCGACAGGGCTACAACCAGCTTTGCCTGAATCCCGGCCCGGACAATCTCTACTACGGCGGGTCGGAACACGGCGGTCACGGCGAATCTCTCATCTGCGCAGCCCGAGTTTGCGTGCGATTGCCGGATGAACTCTCATTTGACGAGGGCGCGATGGTGGCTTGCGGCACCTCCACGGCATATCTCGGTCTCACAAAGATGGACATATCAGGCCGCGATACCATCGCCATATTCGGACAGGGCCCGGTCGGACTTGCCGGAACGATGCTGGCGAAGGCGATGGGCTCACGTGTGATCGCCGTCGATCTCTCTGACGCCCGGTTGCAACTGGGTCGAGACGCCGGGGCCGATGAGCTGGTCAACCCCAAATACGGGGACGTCACTGAGCAGATTAAGGCGCTGACCCACGGTGAAGGCGCAGACGCGTCACTGGAGGCTGCCGGTGCGCAGGCGACCCGGAAAGCGTCTTGCACATCAGTCAAAGTTTTCGGTCGGACCGCCTGGGTTGGCGAGCAGGGCGAGGTTGTACTGCAGCCCACGCCTGACATCATTCATCGACATCTGACCATCCACGGCTCATGGACCGTGAGCATGTTCGGCCTGGAGGAGACCGCGCAGTTTGTTGTCGATCGGAAAATCCCGCTGCAGAACATGGTTACCGAGCGCGTCGATATTGAGAATGCGGTTGACGCCTACCAGAGGTTCGACAAGCAAGATACCGGCAAGATGGTGATCTCCTGGGACTAGGACAGGTTGCTGGCTGGCGACCACTTACGCGGATCGCGCTAGCGGTCATCGTTGCGGCGGCGGTTGTTGCCGCGATGTTTTCGCCCAACTGGAGCGGCGATGCACGCGGCGCGGGTGAAGATGTCAGGTTTGAGCCCGATAAGATTGTTCTCGCGAATGTAGGCGATACAGCAGAAGTGAGTGTGTTTCACTCGGGTGTCACGGAAACGGTGGACGGTTTTCAACTCAATATGATCCACGACGCCTCAGTCGCAATTACGGGATTCGTATGTAGTGGCCCATTCGCTGACAATTTTACCCTTCCACCAAAAACTATCCCGTTCGGATCTGACGAGCCGACTGGATCCCTCGCGGCCTGCATGATCTTTGGAGGTAGCATCTCGGACACCCAGGGCTTGATAGCTACGCTTACGATTGAACGGCTCGCGCCCGGCGACTCCGAGATTATTCTGGACGCTAGCGGAAAGTTTGCCACACTATTCACTATCAAGGGCAACGGCATTGATGCCGGCACACTGGGAAGCCTGAGCGTTATCACTGCAGTAGCAACACCGGCACCCTCGCCAACGCCCTCGCCAACG
>DBZV01000093.1:2896-6838 GCA_002311865.1 Dehalococcoidia bacterium UBA1151 | reverse complement strand
GCCAACGCCAACGCCAACAGCCACACCACCGCCCGCTGCCACACCCACATCCACACCGCGCCCTACAAGCACGCCCTCATCGGGATCGACCCCAACCCCAGATGCTACGAGTACGCCGCTGCCAGAGCCAACGTCGATGCCTACCTCGGCGCCCACAGCCACTGTGGCTCCGACTGCAACACTGACACCTTCGCCAGATGGAGGGGCCACGCCAACGCCAGGGCCGCAGGTGAGTGTGACACCAGCCCCCGTGCCGGTCACCGCAACCGCGATGGCATCGACCCCGCAGGTAACCACCGCCATCGCTAACCCGCCCGCCACGGCACCTCCTGTGCAGGCCACGGTATTTGAATATTCCTCAACCCCGACAATACTTACCACTGCTATTTCACCAATCAGCGCTCCAGTCCCTCTTCCGGCGCCAACACCCTCGTCAGCAGCACCCGAACTGACAGAGCAGCAACTAGAGGCGACCCCCGTGAACGGCGTGTCGAGTTCAGCCCGGGAATCATCACCCACCGTTCAGGGCGATGCTGAGGAGGCTCAAGAGGAGTCCAGCGACGGCACGTGCAACGCCACAGGCGGTGGCCTGAATATGGGAATCCTGGGCATTCTTGGATGGCCCGCGCTGATCGGCGCACGCAAGCTGAAGCGCAACCGGTAATGTCCAGACCTAGTACACATTTTGTGAAGCCATGAGCGTAAACCCAGTTCGCACAAGGACGGCCATCACGGTCGCGATCGCCGCGACTACCGCACTGTTGCTCGTGCTGATCTGGAACGCTCCCGCCACCGCCGCCGGACCGTTTATCGTGAATGTGACGGACGATTCGAGCGATGGCGCCTGCGACGCAACGCACTGCAGTCTCCGAGACGCAATCGAAGCCGTGAACGCTGCCGGAGAGCTATCCCGCATCGAATTCAACATGCCAATTACAGATCCCAGCTACTCAACCACTACCGAGACGTTTCTCATCCAACCTGCGTCGGAGCTCCCACGGATTACCGCCCCGGTTGTGATTGATGGATACACACAGCCTGGCTCAGTGATGAACAGCAGCCCGCTATCGCTAGGGCTGAACACTCAGCTAAAAATATTCCTGAACGGTGCAAGTGTCGGCGGTGAAAATGCGGGACTGATCATCACCGCCGGGGCCAGCACTGTGACCGGACTCGGATTTACTGACTTCCCGGGTGAGGCGATTCGCATCGAAGGCGCCAGCGCCAATACCATCACTGGAAATTTCATCGGCGTCGACCCATCCGGCGTGATTGCGTCGCCAAATCTATTTGGCATCCGAGTCGTGGAGTCATCAGGTAACACCATAGGCGGCTCAACGGTCTCCGCGGCCAATCTGATTTCCGCCAGCGATGACACTGGAATCATCCTTTCTGGAGGGCTCAGCAGTGGCAACAGAGTCATCGGAAACCTGATCGGTACGGATCGCTCCGGCAATGCGGATCTGGGCAACAAGTTCAGCGGAATCGGCATCTTCGATGCCCCGAACAATCAGATTGGCGAGCCCGGAGCCGGCAACGTGATTTCAGGCAACGATCGAGCAGGTATCCAGATCCTATCGCCAGCATCGACGGGCAACGCTATCCAATCGAACCTCATTGGTGTTGCGGCCACTGGCCAGGGCTTTCTTGGAAACGGCTGGGCGGGCGTGATGATTGTGAATGCTCCCGACAACACCATCGGCGGATCAGGGCCCGACGAGGGGAACGTGATCTCAGGAAACGAGGCAGAGGGCATATCGATATTCGAACCCGCTGCTACCGGCAACATGATCGAAGGGAACCTGATCGGACTGGCCAGCGATGGTTCAGCTGCGCTTGGCAATTTCCTGCAGGGCGTTGCGATCTGGGGAAGCGCAACTCAGAACTTCGTGGGCGGACTTGCGGCAGGGCAGGGCAACACCATCGCAGAAAACGGCGCCGGCGGTATCCGGATCGAGTCCGGTGACCGGAATGCCATTCTCAGCAACCTCATCTACGACAACGTCAACATAGGTATCGACCTTAATTTTGATGGCGTCACGCTGAACGACGCGATCGATGCCGATGGCGGAGCCAATCAGACGCAAAACTTCCCAATACTTGTCGTTGCATCTCGCCTAGGTCCAGGAACCGCTGTTCGAGGCACGCTAAATGCGGCAGCATCCACCGATTTCACTGTTCAATTCTTCTCGACTCCCACCTGCGACATCGCGCTGCACGGTGAGGGCCATGCGCTCCTTGAGACGATCTCCGTCACGACCAACGCGCTCGGTGCGGCAACGCTGGACCGGACCATACCGGCGAGACTGAGCATCGGCACTTCCATATCAGCGATCGCCACTGACAGTCAGGGCAACAGCTCCGAGTTTGGACGTTGTGTGCAGGTGATAGCAGAGCCCACAACCAGCGTTGGGGGCGCGGTGGATAGCGATCTCCCCACGGGCGCGCCACTAGTCGCCAACTCATCCGTCCTCACGGTGGAACTGGAAGGCGGCGGCACCGCGCAGGTAACCGGCGGTGCAAACGGACGCTATTGGGTCACCGGGCTTCCGGTTGGGCAGCATGATTTCATCGTGGATGCAGACAGTCATCTGCCCGCGCGAATCACCGCGATCAGCACTGAGGGAGGCGTACTCCGACTCCCCGATATCGAACTGATGGCAGGCGATCTGGACGACTCCGGCGGCATCGACATCGACGACATCATGATTGTTGCCAGTTCATTTGGTGCGGTCAGTTCAGAAGTCACGGATTTGAACGGCAGACTGGTCGACTTCAATGGCGACGGGGTGGTCGATGTTCTCGATCTGTCGAGGCTCGCAACGAGGATCGGCACATCAGGCGACCAGCCGTGGACAGGCTCAACAATCGCCGCCGACCCCAGATACGGCATCGTTCTGCACACAGAAGTCCCCACTGAACAGGATGAGTTGCTGGCGCGCATCGGAAGCAGCTGGATTCTTGATGCCGGCTACAACCCCATACTGCCCGCACTTGCCAACAAGATCATGTGGGTCGGCAGCCTCGACGGACTGATCGGCGCTGAGCCGGGGCCATCGCCGACAGAACTGGCAGAAGCGGCGAACTTGCACCGCGGCGCCACGTGGATGCTGGCGAACGAGCCCAACCGGCGGGGTGATGGATACCAAGTCACCAGCGTAATCGATGAGCTTCACGACTCATGGGAAGCAATCAAGGCGGCAGATCCGACGGCTGTGATCGTGAGTCCCCCCGTGTTGAACTATCTCTTCACGTGCATTGGCCAAGGGTGTGAGCCATTCACTCTGGGGCGCGACTGGTGGGATGAGTTCATTTCCGAGTACTTGAACCGATACGGAGAGGAGCCTCCCATCGACATCTGGGCCATCAACGCCTACCCGCTCATCCTGAACGAGTTGCCCACAGTGAATCCCACCGTCACCACCAACCAGGTGCTTGGATTCCGAAGCTGGCTGGACAGTCGACCGGTATCGAGCGGCAAGCCCATCTGGGTGACAGAGTTCGGGTCGCAGTGGGGCTACGATCAGCGCCTGTTCGACGTCCCGGGCTGCGTGGGGAAGCCAGCGGCAGGCGGCACATTCCAGACCGACGCCGTGAACCAGTACCTCACGGCCGTCTACGACTGGTTCGAGGACAACTCTGCCCAGCATAATATCCAGCGCTGGTTCCAGTACATCGCATACCAGGATACCTCCACCTGCAACGAAGACGGCTACGCCGGCCCAACGCTCTTCGACGGCTCAGCCACAGACGCCAACTTGACCGCTGCGGGCGAACTCTTTCGAGACAGGATTGTGGGTCTGAAGTAGCCAGCCTCGGCTATCAGCTCGTTCCCGCACCCGCCCACAGCCGCGAGCAAACCAGCTATCATGCCGCCGCGCCTGATCGGACAAACAGTACGCACAACAGGAGATCCCACCAATGGGACACACGAACAAAATC
>DBZV01000093.1:1054-2824 GCA_002311865.1 Dehalococcoidia bacterium UBA1151 | reverse complement strand
GATGGGCTCTGGATAATCGATCAGGGCAACGATCATATCTACAAAGTCGACTGGAAAACCGGGGAGACAATGGTTGATGCGCCCACCGAGACAAAGGCGGCCAGCGGTATCACCCTGGGCGACGGTCTCGTTTGGATTGCATCGACAGGCAGCAACGAGATATTCGCAGTAGAACCGGAGACCGGCAAGACCGTCCAGAAGCACGAATCACCGGGCGCCGGCGTCAACGCCACCCACGAACACCGCGGCCCAGATGAGAAGAAGCCCGTTACCGGTGACCACGGCCTGGAGTGGAAAGACGGCCACATCTACATCGCATCTCCGCCGTCCCAGTACATCCACGTAATGGACGTCACAACGTGGAAAGAAGTCCACCGCTTCAAGGCGCCCGGCTACCGCGTCCACGGCATCGCATGGGCAGAGGAAGAGGACCACATGTGGGTGGTCGACACCTCGGCCGGGCTTGTGAGCCGCCTGCGAGTAGAAGACAGCCGCTGCTACGACGTGTTCAGGGTCCTTGCCCCACTTCAGGTTCACGGCATGACCATCAGAAATAACGTCCTCTGGTACTGTGACGACCGCGGCCCAATTGGCCACTTTGACGTAGACATGGTGCCCGACTTCTAGAAGCTCAAACGAGCGCTAACCAATCGTCCCGAGCGTCGCACCAAAGTGACTAGCTAATCACCGTCTCCAGCGTCCCGTGTCGTTGGGCGTACTTATCCTGGTCCACCGTGAGCGATAGGCCCGGTGTGTCAGGCACTTTTATGCGGCCGTTGGAGAACTCGTAGCCGCTGTAATCGTAGACATCAAAGTCCAGCGTTGAATCTTCGGCGACTGTGAAGCGCTCCGTGACCGCGCCGAAGTGCACCACCCCGGCGAGGCCGATGCGCGCGGCATTGTAATTGTGCGGGCAGATCTTTGTCGGATAGCCAGCAGCTTCGATGTCCATCACCAGTTTCTGGTATGGCCAGAACCCCATGTGCAGCATGTCCGGCTGAATGCCATCCAACAGACCCTCTTCCATCATCTGCCAGTAGATTGTTTGGCGCCCCCGGTGGCTCTCGCCGTCCACGATCATCGTTTCGGGCGAGTAACGGTCGCGCCAGTCCCTGAACTTCCGGTAGCCCGCAAGCTCTTCCGTGATCATCTCCTCCATCCAGAAGGTCTTGGCGGGGCCAACTTCTCTGATAAAAGTCTCCAGCAGATCGAGCCGGCCGTCGTAGCCGTTGTTGGCGTCCACGAGGATCTTGACGCCCGGCCCAACGGCGTCTCGGGTGGCCAGCACAACTTCGATATCGCGTCGCAGGCCCGCCTCCGGCTCGAACCACTTGCCGGGACGACCGAGCTTCAGCTTGACTGCGGTCCAGCCCTTCTCGACCGCCTGCTTCGCTTCGGATGCCACAGTGGCTGCGCCGTCGGTTGGGTGAATCAGGTCCTGGAAGTAGAGGGTGGAGTCGTACGGCTCCACTGAATCGCGAACCTTGTCGCCAAGGAGTTTGTACGCCGGGATGCCCAACGCCTGCCCCATCAGGTCAAACAGCGCGTAGCTCACGAATCCGTTATCGACCAGATACTGCTCCCAGCGTGGATTCACGCCGGTAACCCGATCGCCGCTCATCGTGTGCATTTCGAATATGTCTCGACCAATGAGCTGCTGCAGCGTAGTACTGAGGGCCAGGATGGACGAACGGTTCATGAACGGTCGGGCGTTGGTAATTCCGATCAGCCCGGACGCTGTCTTGACCTGGGTCAGCCACTCACGCTGGT
>DBZV01000093.1:511-957 GCA_002311865.1 Dehalococcoidia bacterium UBA1151 | reverse complement strand
CGGGCACTTACAACCGCCTCGTGCTTTGCGTGGTCACGTGACCACGTCTCCTCGTTGATACCCAGCCCAATACCAGTGAAGTCGCCCACCACGTAGTTTCCGTCCTTGAACGCGTAGCCGTCGGTCACATACGTATGGTCGTGCTGCCGCTCGTCTTCAAACGAGACAAATGTCTCAGATACTGCGCCGAAGAGCGGACCAAGTGCCGAGCCATATCGCCCGTTCCCAAAGTTATGCGGGACCGATCGCACATTCGTCCCTGCCAGCTCTCGCTCGATCTCCATCCAGCCCAGCAGACCGCGCCCGACGATGTCCGGCTGGTAGCCATCGATCAGTCCCTGGTCGATCAGGTCCTGGAACACCGGCGAAATGGGATTTCGGTCAACCTCACCGCAAACGATGAGCGCCTGAGGTGCGTACTTCGCCTGGAACTCCTGGATGCGCTT
>DBZV01000093.1:0-388 GCA_002311865.1 Dehalococcoidia bacterium UBA1151 | reverse complement strand
AGCCTGCCGTCGTAGCCGAAGTTCGCGTCCACCATGAGATCGAAATCCGGCCCCACAGCCGCCCGAATCGCATTGACGACATCAGCATCCCGCTGCATCCCGGCCTCGGGCAGCATCCATCGCCCGCCCCGGCCGGTCTTGATCTTCATCTGACGATACCCGTCAGATTTGGCTTCAGCCGCTTCCTCAGCGCACTTAGCAGCGCCCTTTTCTGGATCCAGGAAGTCCTGGAAGTACATCGTTGTGTCGTACGCAGGAATCACGCTTCGGACCCGCCCGCCAAGGAGATCGATCGCCGAGACACCAGATTCGCGACCTACAAGGTCAAATGCAGCGTTCGATAGCCATGGATGATCGCCAAACAGGCTCCCCCCCCCCCCCCCGCCCC
>DBZV01000137.1:24834-28359 GCA_002311865.1 Dehalococcoidia bacterium UBA1151 | reverse complement strand
CGTGGAATATGGAGCAAATGATGACCCCGCTCACTGGGGTTTCGGCGAATCAGTTCTGGGCGCTGAGCATCCGCCGGAAAGCGCGGTTGGCTTTCCGGTCGTCCAAGCCAACGTGCAGTACGAAGGCGTCGGATATGGCGCTTTCATGGGGTGGGTTCAAATCGTTAGGTACCAGGTCCACGATAAAAACGAGCTGGTCATTGTGTTCGACGTCGCTCCTCAGATCAGCGAAACGGATGTCCCATACTTCTCGTTCGGAATTCGGCCCACACTATTCGACGCGTCGGGATTCTCGGAACGGGAAGTTACATGGGACGCCGATTCGTTCCTGGTGCACACACCCGATGGTGTGCTCACTCGGACGATCAACGCGATCACGGGATTCAAGTGGGGGTACCGGATACGGAGCGGGCAAGTTGAGCCCATTCCTTTGACCGTCTCCCAGGAGCAGGATTGGGATCGTAATTTAGGCGACCTCCGCGGGCGCTATCCGACCTGGGAGTTCGGAAGTAGCTGGAGCTAACGAGGCTCATCAGGCTCCTTCGAGCGTACCGTGGGCATCTCCGGTTCTCTGGAGCCAGACGAAGGCCATACGCGGGTTGACCTTCCGACGCGAGACTCAGCGGGCTGGAAGCCCGCAGTACGTCAGGCACGCCGATCGGGTCAGTCCACGTTGCGAAGCGATCTCCAGCGTAGTGTGGGCTTCTAGCCCGCACCTCAAAAAACACTCCTGCGAGCAATTCAGCCCACACTGCGACACAATAGTTCTCCCATGCGTATCGCAACTCTCCAAAATATCGCCGTCAGCTATGTAGCAACGCCAGTTCTGCGCGGCGTTACCTTTGGCATAAATTCTGGCGAACGACTCGGCCTGATCGGCGCCAACGGTGCCGGAAAAACGACCATACTGCGCATTGTTCTTGGTCGAGAGCAGCCGCAAGAAGGCACCCTGTTGATTACCGCGGGTACTCGAATCGGGTACGTCCCCCAGTACGTTGAAGCCGATGACGATGAGCTCGTGATCGACTGGATGCTGGCCGATTACACGTCCCGGGGCGAGGAGCTTCGGACCAGCGAAGAGGCCCTGGCAAATGCTGCTGATGATGAGATTGAGACGGCAATGGAGGCGTACCAGGAGGCGCGCGACAAGTACGATCTGACCAATGCCGAACTGTGGCCAGAGCGGGCCACCCGCACTCTCGATTCTCTGGGTCTGCAAGGCAAAGAAAACCAGCAGGTCGGCTCGCTTTCCGGCGGTGAGAAGAACATCCTCTCGCTGGCCCGCGCCCTCATGGAAGAGCCGGAATTTCTGGTGCTCGACGAGCCGGGGAACCACCTCGATTTCATGGGACTGGCGTGGCTTGAAAACTTCCTGATCAACTTCAAGGGCGCCGTGCTGATCGTATCGCACAACCGCCACACGCTGGACAGGGTTGCGCAGGGAATCCTGTCTCTGGAAGACGGCAAGGTCACCCGGTATGAGGGCGGGTACTCCGCCTATCGGGCCACGAAGCTGCGCCAGTTGATCGCCCAACAGGCCGACTATGGAGCGAACCAGAAGCGGCTGGAGCAGCTTGAGGCGCTGGTGAAGCGGCTGGAGCTCACGGCTCGCGCACGGCCAAGCATGGCTGCTGGCAAGCGGCTCAGAGCACGGCGCTCTCAGCTTGCGCGGGAGAACAAGCAGGCCGTGGAAAAACCAAACCTGGACACGTCCGCAATCGAGGCAGATTTTGGCGTGGAGAAGACGCGGGCAAATATCGTGTTGCAGATGCGGGATTACAGCAAAGCGTACGGCGACTTATCGCTACTGGAAAACGTCGATTTCGACATCACCAGCGGAGAGCGCGTGGCGATTGTTGGCCCGAACGGCAGCGGCAAGACATCCCTGCTGCGAGACATAGTCGAAATTGGCGACTGGGAACACGACGTTATTCGCATCGGCCCAAGCATCAAATTCGGGTACGCTGCGCAGGAGCAAGAGGTCCTGGAAGGCGATCGCACGATCCTGCAGGAGATCATGGAGTCAGAGCCACCCAGCGGCGAAAACGCGGCCTTCGCCCTTCTGAGGAAGTTTCTCTTCAACCGCCACGACCTGCGAAAACGCGTATCTGATCTTTCGGGTGGCGAGCGAAATCGTTTGCAGTTGGCGCGCCTCATGAAGCTCAAGCTGAACTTCCTGATTCTGGACGAGCCGACGAACCACCTGGACATCCCCGCGCGCGCGGCCGTGGAGGACGCGCTGTCGGAGTACGAGGGCACGATTCTGGTCGTCTCTCACGACCGCTACTTTCTGGACAAGATCGTGAACCGGGTGGACGAGTTAGAAGATCGCGATCTTATATCGTTTGACGGCAACTTCTCCGAGTTCTGGAACGCGCGGTATGAGGGTATCCAGCGCGAGACAGCCCGCGTCTCAACGAGAGGTTCCCACCGCCGACGCGCACGCATAGAACGAGCGGATCAGCGCACCATAATCGCCACTCTGGAACGCAGAATCAAAGAGGCGGAAGCGGAGAAAGAGGACCTGGAAACTCAACTGGCCGCAGCTTTCGAGCAGAAGGACAACCGCAAAGGCCGCACCCTCAGCCACCAACTCCAGCGCGCCACCACCATGCTAAACGGCCTCTACGACCAGTGGACGGCGAAGGCTTAGGTACGAGCAACGGGAATCTCCATCAATCAGACACCGGTGCCGGTTCTCCCAGTGGCCGTGCGGCAGCACCTTGCTCCTCGTCTTCTCGCCATATCCGGTACTTGTGGAACGCGATAATGGACATGGGGATTCCGAATCCGGAGGCGATTGCGGCTATCCTGAATACGACGCTGAGGGCGTCTGCAAGACCGGTTCGGGCCGACTCAAGTGTTGCGAAATATGCCGCCTCATCCAGGTCCGGGTGGGCGATGAATTCCAGTCGTACCTCTTCAAGTTTGTCCTGGGAAATCAGCAGTTCAGCGTTTTCGAACGCCTCAGCAGGGCCGGTCAGATCGCCTTCCAGGTTGGCGCTTAACTGAGCCGCCATTATGGCTCCAAGCCCGGCGGCCGCAGCGGCCATGCCGAACATTCGAGCGAACTGCAGCGATGAGGTCACAACACCCAGCACGTTCGCTGGCATCGCGTTCTGCACAGGTGCGGTGAATGAGGTCCAGCCAAACGACAGGCCAAGCCCCAGGACCGCCGTCGCGATCGAGATATTCAACATCGGCGTGGCGGTACCCATGCCGCCGATGTACCAGAGCGTGGCGGCGGCGATGGCCATGCCAAACGCCCCGCCTTCGCGCGGCCGGTTGTAGCGCGATAACAGCTGTCCAGAGACGTTTGCTCCCAGCGCAACGCCAACTGCCATTGTCATCAGCGGATAGGCCGACTGCGTAGCTGTCGCGCCCTTCGCTCCCTGGATGAATAGCGGCAGGAATGCGGTCGTTGTGATGAAACTGGTGGTGATCGTCAGGGATGCGACCATCGAGGCCGAGAAGACCCGCTCCTTAAACAGCGAAATCGGAATGAGCGGATCTATGGCGCGCAGA
>DBZV01000137.1:0-24710 GCA_002311865.1 Dehalococcoidia bacterium UBA1151 | reverse complement strand
CGGGGATAGCCAGCCGACAGAGTCGCCTATTGATAGAGCGAAAAGAGAGGCGGTGCTGAAGATCACAAAAGTGGTGGTCCCGGGAATATCGAACTTGCTTTTGCCGCTGCTAGTGCGACCTCCAGGCATCCAGATCCACAGCAAGGCCAGCGCCATGCCACCCAGTGGTACGTTGATCAGGAAGATCCATCGCCAAGATGCGTAGTCGGAAACCACGCCTCCAATGATTGGCCCCAGAACCCCGGAGACCGTGAAGCTGGCGGCTGTAACCGCCATCCATTTGGCTCGCTGCTCTGGCTCCCACATGGCGGCCATAATGATCCACACGCTGCCCATCGCCCCGGCGAAACCTGCGCCCTGGACCACCCGAATTATCACCAGCTGGGTCATCGTCTGCGCCATTCCGGCGGCGGCTGAAGCAATTATGAACACAACCAGAGCCCAGAGGATGACGGTCTTCCGGCCAGCAACGTCAGACAGCTTTCCGACGATGGGCACGATCACCGCGCCAGCGAGCGCGAAGCCGGCGAAGAGCCAAGTAAACAGATCAAACCCACCGATATCGTCAACGATGTTCTGCGCTGCGGTTGCGACGACGGTTTGCGAGATGGTGGTGACGAACAGAGTCGCCGAAAGCGCCGCGATGACAAGGAGCTTCCGGCGGTACGGAAGATCGATGAGACTAATGGTGTTCGATGTCATGCGCCGGATAGTTTAGTGCCGTCGCGCCCGGTCGGTTAGCTTCGGGGGTGTAACCTGCCCCAACTGCTAACAAATCTTTCACCCCGGAGCCGTCGATGATTCACGAATTTCGCACCTACGACCTGAAGTATGGCTCAACACCAGAATTCCTGAAACGAACCGGCGAAAAGGTTGGAAAACGCGTCGAGTACTCGCCACTGGTGGGCTTCTTCTACAGTGAGATTGGCGAGCTGAACCGGGTGCTCCATATCTGGCAGTACGACGATATGAACCAGCGCACCGAGATCAGGAAGAAGGTGGTGGAAGATGGCGTCTACCCACCCAACACCAGTGAGTTCATAGAAAAACAGAAGTCGGAAATCTTCATCCCTGCCCCCTTCATGCCTGACCTGGACATTACGCGCAAGATTGGTCCGCTGTTCGAGTTGAGGGTATACAGATACCCCGCGGGCGCTATTCCGAAGGTCATCGACGCGTGGGCAACCAAAATAGATGCGCGCATGGGCCTCTCCAAGCCGGTCGGCGTCTGGTATTCAGATATCGGGACGATCAACCAGTGGGCACACATGTGGGCGTACGAAAGCTGGGAGCACCGAGTTGAGGGGCGCAAACAGTTTGCGTCAATCGGATGGCCACCGGCTTCCGGCGTATCGCCAATCTCTATGCGCAACACACTGATGTACGCGGCGGATTTCTCGCCGGTTCAGTAGTGCAAGAGGACGTTTTCTGAAGCTCGCGGCTATCGCGGTCTCAAAAAGGTTTCCTGAGACCCTCGAAGGAAACCTTTTCTCATCAGCGGGCGATGCTTGAGTGACGAGCCACCGCATGACGATAGACTATCCAGGTAGGTATCCTGAGGCTACTCGAAGGGCACCTACCGGCGGCGCACGATGACCATATGACAATCAACTTCATCCTCACAGGTCCCGCAGGCATCGGCAAATCAACGGTTGTGGCGGACGCGGTTGAGCGCCATCGCAACCTGAACTGGCGCGGATTTACCTCATGTCGATCATCGAAAACGGCGAGCGCGTTGGCTGGACCCTGAAAGGTATTAACTCGGTTGAGGGCACTCTTGCCCACGTCAGTCTTGAGTCTGAAATCCGGATGGGGCGCTATAGCATCGATCTCGAACTGTTCGCTTCAATTGATGACGCTGAGCTAGATCAAAATCAACCGGCAGATGCCTACGTCATTGATGAGATAGGGCTCATCTCAGCGATGTATCCTCCGTTCGACCCATTGCTCAACGCTTGCCTCGATAGTGAGACGCCCGTGATTGCAATAGTCAGAGAGAAATCAACCGAAATACTGGCTTCGATTGAAGCGCGGTCCGATAAGGAAGTATTGCGTGTCGAATCAACGAAATCGGGTTTAGCTTCCGTTCTGATTGATGATTGGATCAGTTCAGTGATCTAGCCGCTGTCCTCTTGTCTGACAAGGGGGCCAGCTTGCTGAGTACACTACTTTCGTGTACACTACATTCGTGAAAAATGTTACTCTTAGCGCAAATGAAGATCTAATAGAGGCAGCTCGCGATCGTGCGCGCTCTGAAAGGTCGACGTTGAACGAGCAATTTCGCCTGTGGCTAGTCGAATACACGCGGCAAGGGCAGCGAGCCGATCAATCGAGGGCGTTGATCGAAGAGATGCAAAGATACGTCAACACCGGAGGACGCAAATTCACCAGGGACGAGATGAATGAGCGGTGACTTTATCGACTCCAATGTGTTCATCTACATGTTTGACGGTGTCGATCACCGAAAACGCGGAATTGCCGTAGGACTGATCAATAACGCGCAGGAAAACCGTTCAGGGCGGATCAGTTTTCAGGTGGTACAAGAGACGTTGAACGTCATCACCCGCCGTATCGATAACCCGGCCACTATTTCCGATGCTCGTCGGTTCCTCGATTTCGTCCTAGCACCGCTATGGGTCGTCATGCCCAGCGCGTCGATCTATGGCGGCGCACTGGATATTCAAGCACGGTATCGATACAGCTTTTACGACTCGCTCATAATCGCCTCCGCCCTCGATAGCGGGTCTTCCCGTTTGATCACTGAGGATTTGCAGGACGGCCAACGCATCGAGGGTCTAACCATCACCAACCCATTTGCCGCTTAGTCGTATCTACCGATCCTTCTGGTACCACCAGCCGCCGAGTGTGAAGCCGGGGGAGCCGTCGTGGCCGCTAGTGGTGAACACAGCCTTCTCGCCGGAGCCTCGGCCGCCGCGTAAGATGAATGTGCCGTCCGTACCGGATGCGTCGAACTGCGCTGGTGCGTGGATGGAGTAGCCGCTGTTGCCGGGAGCGGTGAGCCAGAGGTGGCCATCACGGTAATCGATGTTGGCCGGGATTCCTGGCTCGGCGATGTAGTAGCCGGTGTACTCGGTCAACTCGTCGGGCGTAGGTGCGGGGTCCGGAACCTCAACGGGGTTCACCACAATGTCCGCCCCGGGGTTACCCGTGAGGAACGTCTCAATCGCATGACGCGCAATTGGCTCAACGCCCACTAGCGGCCACGCGTTAGCCAGGATGATGACGCCAGTCTTTGTGGGGATGTTGAAGACCATCAGCGATCCGAAGCCGTGAATCCCTCCGCCGTGGTTATGGTAAACCCGGTCCTCAATCCGGAACACCCGCCAGCTCAGACACTGGCCACTCGACCAGTCTGGTTCGATGTACTGAGGGCGGTGCATCTCGCGGAGCGTTCGGCCCTTTAGCACCTGCGCGCCGTTGCGCTCACCACCGTCTTCTCGGAACTGGAATGAGATCCACTTCGCAAGGTCTTCCACGTTGGCGTGGAGCTGTCCGCAGGACATGACGCCGTTGAGATGTCGGTAGGCAGCTACCCGCACTTCAGCTCTCGATTCGTCGCCGTGGACTACGGAGTCGTAGCCGGTGTAGAAGTCCGGGCGCAGCTCGTCTGTGAGATCGAACACCGTTGATTTCAGGCCGACAGGGTCGATGACATTCTGGTGCATGTAGTCAACATAATCCGTGCCCGATACGCGTGTGATCACCTCGCCCAGGAGGCCATATGCCAGGTTGGAGTACTTCCACTGGGAGTCCGCGGGGATGACTACTTCGGTGTCGGGCAGTGCGCTGAGTATCTGTTCACGTGTCGGGAACTCTTCGGCGGCCCAACTGAGGCCAGTGGTCTCCGCCGATAGGCCGGAGTAGTGCGTCAGCATGCGGCGCAACGTCACGTCTTCCACTCGCCCGTCGCGCTCCTGAACCTGTGCGAACTCTGGAAGATGCGCCGTCAGCGGGTCATCAAGCGCCAGCTTTCCCTCGTCCCTCAGCTGGAGAATTGCTGTAGCCGTGAACGTCTTGGTTATGGACGCGACGCGGGCAATAGTTCTGCTATGCGGTGCTTGCCCGGTTTCAAGGTCAGTGACACCAAAACCGCCAGACCAGATGAGTTCGTCGCCCTGGACAATCCCCGCGCCCAGCCCCGGCGAGCCAAGGGATTCGAATTGATGGGCAAGCAGGTCTTCGACGGCGGCGATTGAGTTGTTCGTGCTCGCCATGACTATGCCGTCTTGGGTCCCTGAATGGAGTTCAGGATGCCCCGCATATAGCCGACGCAGTAGGCGATATACCGCTTGCCTTCGGGATCGTTGATCAGGCGCATGACGTGGTCGTAGTCGATAACACCGTCGTAGTCGACCTCATGCAAGGCACGTGCGACATCGGCCATGTTCAGATCACCCTCGTCTGGCGCAACTTCTGAATACTCGCCGTTGGCGGGAATCGTTCCAAGAACGTTGCGGAAGTGGACGTGGAAGAGCCGCTTGGCCTCGCCAAAGTCCTTGATCATCTTGAAGATGTCTTCGCCCGACTCGTACCGGGTTCCCACGCAGAATGTGACGCCGTTGTTCGGGTTAGGCACCTCCCGGAAAAGGCGATCGTATGCCGCCTGGTTGTAGAGAATCTGCGGGATTCCGTATACGGATGGCACCGGCGGGTCGTTGCCGTGCATGGCTACGTTCATTCCATGGGTTTCGGCAATCGGCGTGACGGCCTTGTAGATGGAGATGAGCCGCTCCCACAGTTCGTCGTGTGTGGGCGCACCCTCGGGCGGTGGATACTCCTTGATAGCCTCTCGCACGTCGATGTGCAGGTACTGGTAGTCGCCACGACCTTCGCGCCAGCTATACTCGCCGGCCTGACCGCCGGCCAACATCTGTGCGGCGGAGAAGATCTGTACGCCAAGAAGCGGGATTCCAGCCGCGCCCAGGACATCTGACGTGTGCTCTGCGTTCTCCAGAATTTGGGGGGTTGACTTGTCACCCAGATAAACCGGCATCAACTCCGAACTCAGAAAGTTGGCCCGCTCAATCGTCAGGCCATGGCCGTCCAGATCTTCCATAACCTTTTCGAGAGCATCCTTCTCGATGCGGCCGCCGGTCTCTTTGTAGCCATCGACCATGTCCAGCGTGATATCGACGTACTCGATACCGATCTGCTTCAAGAACGCCAGATCATCTGGTCGCTCCAGCCAGTCCGGGCTGATCCTTGTGCCGATTTTGATCATTGGAGGTCTCCGTGTGTGGTCGCCGCATCAGCCACCAAAAATATGCCGCTCTGATTTCTGGAGCCATAGTGACTCAGGTTTGCGGGCGATGCAATAGCGCCATCCGCGTCTGAACCTCGTCCGGTAGCTGCGGGGCTTTCCCCACCTCGGTTGCGTCATGGGTCAGCGGATCAACATCCCAAGATTCTCATGCACGTGGACCTGTAGCGCGTTCAGAATTGTCAGAGAGGGCGGTTAGTCAGGCCAAGCGAAATCTGTTTCGAATTCCAGCTTGCCCTGGATATCCAGCTTTACCCGGTACAGCTCTCCACCTCGGTGGGCTGAAAAATCGTAGCCCACCGCCTCAAAGCCTGCGGGCGCCTCTCCGGTCCCGTTCCAGGCGGTGGTGACGTATAGCTCGTTGAGGTCCTTGCCACCAAACATGGCGCTAGACGTCTGAGTGGCCGGGAAGTGAATCCGGCGCTCTTCCTTGCCATCGGGATCAAATCTGATCACGCATCCACCGCCCCACGTTGCGACCCACAGAAATCCCTCGCCATCGACAGTCATGCCATCGGGGATGCCTTCGTTGTCGCCGAGCGTCACCAGCGTTCTCTTATTTGACCAGTCCCCGCTCTTCGCGTCGAGATCATATGCGGAGACTTTCCGGGTGGGGGAGTCGATGAAGTAGATCGTCGAAAGATCAGGTGAGTAGCCGATGCCGTTTGAGATTCTCACGTCGTCTTCGATCAGATTGATCGAGCCGTCAGGATCGAACCGGTACAGCGTTCCGGGTGGGTCGCCATCGTAGTAGGTGCCTGCGTACAACTGCCCCGCGGGACTTGCGGAGACATCGTTGAACTGCATGTTTCGGCCCCTGTACAAGCCTTGGTGGATGTAGGAGATGTCCTCTCCTTCACGCCAGAGACCAATGCCGGACCAGCTGGCCATCAACTTACCGCCCTGCTTGTTGTTGGCATACCCGCCGATGTACTCGCCCTGATAGATTTTTCGGCTCTTGCCGGTAGCGGGGTCGAACTCGAACATCCGGCCTGTCTGGATATCGGTCCAGTCCAACACCTGACACTTTGGATCCCACACAGGCCCTTCACCAACTCGACATTTGAAGTCAGCGATCATTTCTATTTCGTATACCATCTTCGTCTCCTTGTCTGGGAAGGGCAGGCTTCAAAACTGCCCCTACCGAGATTGGCGGATAAGCAGAATCGTTTTGAACCTCAATTTCGAAAGGTTGAGAAACCGGGAGAGTACAACAATCGCGTGTTGACCGCTCGCGATATAGTCACGTCAGATCAAATTAGCTCGTATATCTGGTGGTCACATTGCCTTCAATCGACGAATACACGTCCAATCCGTATGCGGCCCTTGGCCTGCACCCGGTTATCAACGCCACCTGCCACCACACACGGGTGGGTGGCACGCTGATGCGGGACGAGGTTATGGACGCGATGCGAGCGGCCTCAAAATCCCACGTCATCATGCCGTCGCTTCAGAAGGCGGCTGGAGATGTCATAGCGAAGCACACCCACGCTGAGGGAGGGCTGGTGGTGTCGGGATGTGCTGCGGCGATGCTGGTGGGAACTGCAGCCATCCTCACAGGCAATGATCCAGCGAAGATGATGCAGTTGCCGCAACTTGAAGGCATGAAGCACGAAGTCATCGCCGAGCGGTTCGCTCGTCGGACGAACGATGAGGACGTGGAGTACACCCACTACGGCTACGCTCATGCCGTTAAGACGACCGGGATCACGTTTGTGGAAGTGGGCGATGGCAGTGTGACATCCGCGGAGGAGTTTGAAGCTGCATTCACCGACAATACGGCGATGGTCTACTGGGGCACCGGCGAAATGGGTGGGAATCTCACTGTAGAGCAGGTTGTGGAGATCGCCGATCGACATGATGTGCCGGTGCTGGTGGACAACAGCAACAACCTGCCGCCCAAGCGACATCTGCATCGCTACATAGACGCAGGCGCCGCACTCGTCACGTTCTCAGGCGGTAAGGGGCTTCGAGGGCCACAGGGCTCTGGCATCCTGGCCGGACGTGCAGATCTGATCGAGGCCGCTGGGATGCAGTCGACGCCCACGCAGGGTATTGGGCGCGTGACAAAGGTCAGCAAGGAAGAGGTCATTGGCTTGGTCACGGCGCTCGAAATATTCGCGGAAGAAGATGAAGAGGCGCTAATCAGCGACCAGCGACAGCATGCCGATCGTCTTTTTGGCCAGATTGATGGGGCCGTCTCTGCAGGTGTCACGCTAATGGATCCCGACCATGCGGGACGTCTCTACCCAACCGTGCTGGTGAACGTTCCCGCAGAATCCGGCAAGACTGCAGACGATGTTCTTGTGGAACTTGAGGCCGGGGAGCCTTCTATTGCCGCGATGAGCGGCGCAGATGCACAGACAATCCGACTGGACGTTCGCCTCTGCGAGGACTGGGAGATCGATGAAGTCTCACGACGCCTGAAAGAGATTCTGGGCTAAATGGGCGCTACCTCCTCTTAGTTGATTCAAACAGATCCGCGATTCGCGTAATCAGCGCCGTCGTCACGAGATCATATGAGAGGAATGGCAACAACAGTAGAGTGCTTTTCTCGCGCGCTCCAACCCGGATTTTACCGTCGACTTCCACAACGAATTCCACATCACTAAATATTTCCTGGTGAAAACGCCGGTTTCCTTTTCCGTAGCAGATGACGAAACTTGGCTGGTGTATCGACAGTTCCGAGCGCAGCCATTCGGTCCTTTTTGGTCGCACTTCCAGGTAGTACTCATCCCGTGTCGCATATAGCGATTCGTAGGGCCACACTGCAGTTGATGGGGAGGGTAGAGGCATCAGTTCGGCTAAAAATGTATCGGCGTCTTTTCTTCCCAATCTGGTTGCTTGATATTCTCGAGCGCTAGCCGTCTCCTGCCAGTCAGGCGTGCCTTCCATCGCCATGACAAGTTTCGACATCACGCGCCACGTGAGGACGTGGCGGTGCATCGTCTCTTCCAACCCCAATTTGGCATGGGCCGAATACAGATCTTCAACAGAATCGAACAATTTTACCCGCTCAACAAGCTCCTCAATCGACCCACCACCCTCCTCCATTCCCAGGAACCAGTATGGAGCTGATTTCCGTCCGTATCCTTCAAAACGAAGTGCGTTCTCTAGTTGATCTTTCGAGAGTCCATGTTCACTCATTAGTTCACGCGTACCACTTGAGCGATCTCATCTAGAAGCCTCTGCTCTATTGACTGCGGGGTGTTGTGGTTTTCGGGCCAGTCATGCGGTGGGATTAGCGACAGCCTGAGCAGCAGGCGGGACAGGAACGCCACGTACTCGTGTAACTCACGTGGGCGCACCTTGTCGATCGTATCTCCCGGCTCGTGATGGAAGTTGGCATCCGGGTTCCGTGCTGCGAACCGCCATCGCCAGCACATTGACGCGTCAATTCCGCGCCTGGCGAACGGGAAGTGGTCTGAATTGGCGTCCATCTGCGCCATGACGTGGCACCGGTAGCCGCCACTCATGTGATCCAACTGCACCTGCACGAATTCGCGGAGGTGCGGGAACGTCAACACGAGGCCCTTCACTGTGGCGGTGGATAGCTCGTCAAGATTGATATTGAGTCTGGGCAGTGGAACGTCAGAGCCGATCGGCCAATGTTTGGCCACGTGGGCGTAGGCGCCTTGCAGTCCCTGCTCCTCTCCACTCCACGTTGCGAATCGAATGGTCCGTCCGGGGCGAATTCCAAGCTCGTCGGCGAGCCCCTGCATCACGCGGGCCACTTCCATGACAGTGACTGTGCCAGAGCCGTTGTCGTTGCCGCCGGGGGCGTCAATGACTGTGTCGTGGTGGCCCGCGAGCACCAGTATCTCCTCAGGCCACTGCTCTCCAACCATGTCTGTGACGGTATTCGTTGCCGTGGCCTCAAAACGCTTGCCATCAACTTTGAGTGCAACCTGTACGCCGTTTGCCGCCGCGCTCCTCAGCAGGCCGCCGTGCTCTCGGGAGGTGGTGACTGTTGGGAGTGCGCCGGGCTGGTATCCGGGCTGACGCCAGTCTGCGCCACTGTGGTACTCCATACGACGGCCGTCTTTGGGATCTATGACGATTGCGGCGACTGCATCGGCTTCAGCAAGCGTCTGTAGCCTCTGACCGTGATGTTCTGGTGCGCTGAACTGCTCGAACGTCAGATTCATCAATGCCACTGCGCCCGCGAGCCGTTCGCGCGCCTGGGTGGCTTCGCGGGCGGTGCCGAACCCCACGTCAACCAGCGGCGCTTCAACGTCCACGGCCTCACAGTGGTTGAACGGAAGGATATCGAGCTGTTCTCTGGTCCCGATTAGCGATAGCGATGCCGACTTCCAGGACCAGGTCTTGATCGGAAACTCTTCAAGCTCTGCGTTGCTCAAGCCGTTGGCTGCCATCGCATCTCGAATGTACTCTGCTGCCGAGCGTTCTGCTGGGGTCCCTCCCCAGCGAGGACCGATCTCTACGCACAACTTGTGAAGGTGCTGATCAATCTGTGACCCTACCCACGATTCCCCGATCAAATAGCGGTCCGTGGTCTTCCAATTCATCTCAAAAATCCTTTACATGTATTTTATTATTAATGGTTTACATCTGATATTGATGCGGTGTCGATCTCGATCGATTTCTATCTCAGCGAGACTCTAGCACGGTGTAGAGCTGCTGGTATGGTTCTCTCATAGATAAAATTGCCCGGTCGTGCTGTATATTCAGCAGCCGAGTTAGCAACGATGGCGCTAGAGATGCGTACAGAGTGTGAACGGTGCGGCAGTCAGCTTGGTCACACGGACGCGGCGTTCATTTGTAGCTATCAATGTACGTGGTGCCCCAGTTGCACCGGGTCGTTCAGTAAAACCTGTCCAAATTGCAGCGGTGAACTGGTTAGCCGCCCTACCCGACTGCCGAAAGCGACCTAGTCAGGCTACCAATCCCGAAACCACAATTTCAGGCCCCCAATAAAGGAACACCCATTGGTTGATGTATATGTACTTGGAGCGGGCACACCGACCCCTACCGCAGATCGATTTGGTACCTCGTATGTAGTCAAGATGAAAGATGGCCGCAGCATGATGTTCGACTGCGGCCCCGCAGCAACTCATAAGCTCGTCAAAGCGGGCCTGTTTCCTACCGAGATTGATCAACTCTTCTTCACTCACCACCACTTCGATCACGATATCGACTACCCCTGCTTCCTGCTTTGCCGATGGGATCAATCAACTGGCAAAGAGAACAAGCTTGAGGTTGTTGGTCCACATCTCACAGAGTTCATTACCGAAGGGATCATGGACGAGAAGAAAGGCATCTTCGCCCATGATTGGATTGCCCGCGTAAACCACCCTCTCAGCCAGAAAATCCACGTAAATCGGGGCGGAAAACTGCCTCGCCCGAAACCAGATATCGATGCTCGCGATGTTGGTCCGGGACTCGTGTACTCAGGCCCCGATTGGCAGGTCACAGCCGCGCCCGCGGAGCATGTACAGCCGTATCTCGACTCACTTGCGTACCGCTTCGACTCAGACGAAGGCAGCATCGTGTTCACCGGTGATACACAGCCCTGTGATTCGGTGATTGAGTTGGCTAAAGATGCTGACGTCATGTTCAGCATGTGCTGGGACGACCAGGACATCATGGACGCCGACGGCGAAGCCCCCGGCCAATGCGGCACGAAAGGCGCTGCCCGCATGGCCCAGGCTGCCGGCATCAAGAAGCTGGCGCTCGCCCACATTGGACCGCATCTATCGCAACACGGCCCAATGGAGAAGGGAATTGGGGACGTGAAGGCCATCTACGATGGCGATCTCATCTTCGCCGAAGAGATTATGAAGGTACCGGTAGTTCCCCACGGTCATTGAGGGCCGTTCAGGATCTGGTGAGTTACTAAGCAGCCTGAGCGGTGCACGTCTCCGCGTCTGTGCCGTACCAGATGGTGATTGTTCTATCGGCGTTCAAGTCGAACGAGTAGAGTAGACCGTCTGGCGAAACTGACAGATCTGGATCTGAGCCGACCACACATGAATCATCAGGGAGTTTAATCTTCACCGATACGCGCGGGGACCCGGTGCCTGGCTGGCGGCGAATTTTCAGGTCGTATCGCCAGACCCCGTCCGTGCTCTGCACCGCGGCATTCGGCAGCTCGTAAGTAATGCCGATGGACCTTGTCGTCTTTGGCTCAACGACTATAAACCCAGAGACCTCCTGCACCTTGAAGGGGAGGCCATCTGCACCATCAAATGCCATTGCCGTGTTCTCCGGCGTCCTCTCTACCGTCGATGCGATCGACCCCGGTGGGGCCGGCATGTCTGGCAGCGATGTAACCTCGGCGCCGCTTGGAATAATTATCCTTGAGATCATCCAGTAGCAACTCTCGCCCTCCGCAAGTGGCGCCTGTCGGCAGTCCTCGCCAATGCTGTTGACCGGATTCTCATATTCAAGGGTTAGCTCACCGATCGCGGTCCCCTCGGGGTCAAGTCGCGCCGTGTACTGGAACGATCGACCGATTAGGTGGCTGATTTTGGGTGCGTAGGCGCTGCTTTCAACTACATAGAAACCGTCTCGTTCATAGGGCAGCAGGCCGCCGTCCCAGCCCAGTTTTCGGAATAGCTGCACCGCGTCAAAGTTGCGGGTAGAGATTCGCATTTCACCGGAGTTCGCGGCCTCCACGATCGCCTGAACCAATGAGCCTGGATTTGCAGACTCTCCGCCGGTGAGCGACTCCAACAAGGCGTTTCCAAGAAGGAATGATGCATATCGCTGCTCATCCCAGGTGACAGGAATATCTTTTCCACTGGTGTTGATTCCAACTCTCAAGTAGTCCCTTGCGGCATCGCCATCCAGCAGCCTCTTCGAGGCGCCTTCCCCTACTTCGATGGGACCAATGGCATCGATCACCTTTGCCATGATCGTCTGGTTGATGGTCACGATCGTGCTTGGATTGATCTTCATGTGAGTGACGTAGCTCCGCCTCAAGCGGTCAGCCGCGTACGGGAAATCGACATACCAGTTCAGATCTCGGAATGGGATTACCTGAGAGCCCAGCCCAAGCGTGAAACTTGGTGGTGCGGAAGTCCACGCTCTTGGCCCCAAAGCGCCGTCCACGTCGTAGCTGCTGGCAAACTCGCGGGAAACGAGGCGTCCTTTATCCATGTTGAGCTGCCAGACGGCTCCCAGAAATCCGCCCGATGGCCGAAGCTCTTCCTCATCCTGAGCGAGTACCAGATGGACCCTTGGGCCGTTGAATCCCAGGAACTCCCGGAGGTACGCACCCGCCACCGCCAGGTCCTGGAGCAGTTCGGGAACCCGCTCCGGTATATCGGGCAAACCCGGCAACTCGGGAGGGTCGCTTATCAACACTTCCAGCGATTTGGACTCCTCAATCAGTCTCGTAATTTCAACCCCTAGCTGTTCGGCATCCTCAGGATCTTCGGCGAAACCGGCGCCTGCCAGCTCCTGGACGGCCTTCAACGACTTTGCGATACCGTCCACGCTTTCAATCAGATCGCTGCCGAATTCAAGCCACCGGCCCACTTCATCACTTGTCACCGGCACTAGCGGCTCCAGAACATCGATTTCTGAGAGCACTCCACGTACGATGCCGATTACTTCCCGGGTGGAGTTGGCAATCGCCTCTTCCGATTCCAGCAAGTCCGTGCCAAGTGATAACGCGGCTGATACGCCGGTACCATCCGCGAGGTCCACGAGATCTCCGCCCTCAGACCTGATGATCTGTACGTGCTCAACGCTCTCGCGGGCAGCTTGCGCCAGCGTCACCGCCGCCCGCAGAGTCTCGAACAGTCGATCGGCGGTTTCAATCCGGTTTCTCACGCCTTCCGATAGTCGGTCGTCATCAATAGCGGCGCGCTGGTCTGCTGCCACTTCGACGGCGGTCACGGCAGCCTCAATGAGGGTGCCAGATGATTCAAGTATTTCCAGCGTCTCATCTAGGTCGGATAGCGATGAAGGAAGGCCATCCACAGTGAGATCAATCGCCAGCTCGCTGATCGGTTCGGCTGCATGCACTAGATCCAGGGCGTAGTCCACCAGATCGGCCATCTCGCTTGCATCGCCCCCACGGCTCGGAACGATTCGCATCACTGGTGCGGCGACTCGGTATGGCAGTATCCAAACGCCAAGACTGCTGAGATCAGACTCGGCTTTCTCCAGCGCATCGGTTATCCGCGCCAATCGGGCATTGATATCCTCACTCTCGTCGGTCGCGAATATCTCGTCCGACAGGGTAATCAGTTCGTTGGCTGCTGACCGGGCGCGTAATCCGCCAGCGATGGTCCAGGCGATCATCAGTGCAACGAAAGTGAGTACAGCGTAACCAGCTATTCGCTTTCGGGCTTCTGGTCGGCTGAACCTTTGAATTAGTGATCTGAGCTTATTCAAGATTGGCTCATTATGAACCCTCGACTGATGCCCGATCGTCAAGTTGCGTCGAGCGCTGGAGCCGTGCCGGTAACGGGAGCATCACCAACCCGAAGAGCACCACAGTACCCAGAATTGAGGCGCGCGCAAGTACGGTGGCCGCCAGTGCTATATCGCCGTCCATACCGCCAACTGCAACTGCCAGACCCGCCAGCCCGCCTTCGGTGACGCCAATTCCTGCAGGCAACATGGATAGCGCGCCAGCCAGGGATGCGAGCGGGTAGATTGCTAGCGCTATCAGGAATAATTCGCCGCCCCAGGACTCTCCCACCGCCACCATGGCGAGGTAGAAGACCGCCACTTCAAGCGACCAGGCGATCATGCCGAAAATGAAGTTTTCGGTCAGTGCTCTTCGACCCAGCATTGAGAGCACGGAAGATCGGGATGTGCGAACGAATGCATAGAGCCCGAACGGGCCTCGCCCGGCCACACTTTTCACTATAAGGCGAAAAAGCGCATAGAGCCCCGCTGCGACCGCAAATAGTGCCCCCATGCCTATC
Organism: Dehalococcoidia bacterium UBA1151; assembly: GCA_002311865.1. GTDB lineage: Bacteria > Chloroflexota > Dehalococcoidia > Lucifugimonadales > Lucifugimonadaceae > UBA1151. The sequence continues at coordinate 10,523 of DBZV01000137.1, read as the reverse complement.
ACCAGAGCGGCAAGCTCCCCTGTGGCGCCGAATATCAGAAGACCCACCACTGCAAGGATCACCATCACCGCTACGTCATTGATCCGCTCGGCCAGGATCACCGGTAGGCTGGCACTAATTGGTGTGCCGCTCAACTCACGTGCATAGACGCTCTTTGCCGCCTCCCCTATCCGCCCTGGCGTAAAGATCAGCAGACCACCGGCAGCGAACGCCACGAACGATCGCGCGTACCCGCCCGCAGAACCGGCGGCGAACGAGAGCAGCCGGTGCCATCGAGCGAATCGCACGCAGTAGCTCACGACCGAGATGGCCACCATCGCGATGAGTGGTAGCCATTGAACGTCCGAAAGTTCGCTGCCCGCGCCATCAATGTCTCCCAGAGCAACGACTAATGCGACGGCAGCTACAAAAATCGCGCCGGTTGTCATGAACCCAATTAGCCGCTGACCACGCTTTGAATCGTGATTGGGTTGGTCGGACAACGTCATCGATCTTGATTCTCAGAGCGCCGCAGGACCCTGACGCGATCATTCTCATATGCGGTGGTGAATCCAGCCAAAAGCAGACCCGGCGGGGGCACGGGCACTATCTCCTTGTCCAGGAACACGTACTGAATGTTCTCCTGCGCCACTATCGCCTCAACTTCGAGCACGGTTATGGCTGCGTCAAGGAGTCGTTTGGCCTGTTTGCCCTGTCGTTTCTCTTCTTCGAAGATTAAGAATTCCTCAGTGGCAGTGTATGCCTGAATATGCGTGTAGCCCTCTATCCACCAGCCGAAATTGTGGCCACGCACCGCGGGCGATGATGCCACTCTAGCGTTTTGGTCGCCGTTCACTCTCAGCCAGTCCAGACCGCTGGTTACCTGGTGATCCAGTACGCGGTACCAATCGCCCGCGATCAGGGTGCGGCGATGACCCAGCGCCAGCATGAGCAGCACTGCCATAAACGCGCCAAATAGTGCGAGTGTTCTAAGCGCAGATTGATCTGACGACCACCGATTGTAGGCCCAGCTTCCGGCAATTCCCACCCAGAGTACGAGCGCCACTTCCATGTGTTCCAGAAAACGAAGTTCCAGCAGGCCAAGAATTCCGACGATTGCCAGCAACGAAAGCGCCACGGCGATCTCGAAGACCGAACCGCGTCGCTTGATTTGAGCGACGAACACACCGACGGATACTGCTCCTCCGGCAAGCCAGAAGATCGACTCCCATCGCCAGCCTGTATCGAAAAAGTCGAACAGCTTCCCATATGTGAGTGCCGGCGTGCCGGATGGCGTCTGACTTGCGTCCAGGAAGTAAGACCAATACACCAGGACCATTGGCAACGCCAGGAGGATACCCGGAACTATCCACCAGACCAGCGGCTTTAGGTTATGTTGCTGCCTCCCGCCATCTGATCCGTAGACGCGTAACTGGGCCAGAATAACCACCACGGGAACTGCTATGACAAGCCCGACAACGGCCATGGCATGGGTCGCCACGGTGATGCCGGTGAGGATGCCGGCAATGAGTAACCAGCGATTGTTTCTGTGTTCTATTCCGTGGCTCAGTGCCGCAAGTGTCAGCAGCAGGAAACCGGTGCCAGCCAGCTGCGGATACCCTCCAAACGAAAGCACCTCTGCGTGGTAGGGAGAGAGCGTTGGGAGCACGGCCAGGCCAACAGCGAGCCTCCAAGGCAATATCTGTCGAAACAAGTAGTAGAGTGGCACCGCGACGACAAGGGATGATGCGAATCCGACCAGCTTGAGCGATAGCATTGCGCCAACGATTCGCTCAAGTACTCCCACCACAAAGGGGATCACCGGCGGGTACCGGTCGAGACCGGCTTTGATATCCTCGCCTGTGAGGATCTGGTGCCCAAATGCCAGCCACTGGCCACCGTCGGAACCCGGAGGCGCGGCGAAGTGTGTGAACTGCGCCCAGCGGTACACCGAGACCAGGAACAGAACGCCAAACAGGACCCAGATCCCGGATGGACTTGCCGGTTCAGCCGTTAATTCCTTGATCCGCCTGCTGATCGCGCTCGCGATAGAGGACTTGGAATCACCGGCCTGAGCGCCCATCTTTCTGTCATTCAGCCTTCGCGAGAATCGATTCCATGAGTTTGACCACGCGGGTGCCGTCCTCCGCCGTAGTTGGAGGCGGACCTGAGCCATCAACAGCATCTATGAACTTGGATACGAGCAGGCCATGTCCGTAGTCGCCTTTGCCACGCAAAACCCTGAGGCCTGATGAGACTGTCCCGGCCCAGTGCTGGATGGTTGTTCGAAGACTCACGCCAACAACGTCTTTGCGATTATGCGCCGTCTCAGCAGGAAGGTCGATCAGGATATCTCTGAAGAGATCGATGATCAGGATTTTCTTCTCACAGATCAGCGTTACGTACCACTCGGAAAGCGGCGCTCCGGTGGTCATGGACAGCGTTGCATCGCCTCGTTCGCCCACTAGTTGAGCTTCGGTACGCTCGATCGAGCCACCATTCGGTGATTCGCGCTCGTCGCGCCACGCGGTCGCCACTTCCACCTCGCCGACGAACTCCCGCATCAGGTAGAGCAGGTGTGGCGCCTCGTCGAAAAAGAGGCCACCGGGGAGCTCGTCGTACCAGGTTGGAAGCCTACGATTCCAGCTACTAAGTTGAGCGCCAGAGGCTGAGATCACAGCCCCAGCACTGCCAGACTCGATCAGATGCTTCGCTCGGCGCGTGGAGTTAGCGTAGAGGAAATTGTGCGAAGGAGATACGAGCAGATTAGCGGTCGCAGCCTGCGCCGCGACTTTGTCTCCATCAGCGCCGATCAGCGTAAACGGCTTTTCGACCAGAACGTGCTTATCCGCCTCAAGGCTCTTTGTGATCAGCTCAAAGTGGGCCTGAGGCGGTGTGCAGATGACTACCGTGTCGATCGGTTGGCTCAGCAGCTCATCAACATTGGAATGGAACGCCTGCGCGCCATACTTGCGCGCGGCTACGCCCGCCCGATCAGCATTTCGATCGAACACCGCCACGATGTTGGCGTTCTTGGCCTTCTTAAGGGCGGGCAAATGGCGATCAGTCGCAACCCATCCGGCGCCAATGACGCCCACGTTTATCGCCATCTCAGCCGCCTGCTTCTTTCAGGACCATCTCTTGATAGAGAGCCTCCGTGCGGTTGATCACCAGCTCCCATGTGTACTCATTCTGAACAATCAGGAGGTTACGCTGCCCCATGCTGGAAGAACGCCCGGGATCGCTCAACACATCCAGTATGGCTCCCGCCAGTGCATGAGAATCGCCAACGGGGATCAGAAACCCGTTCTGTCCGTCCGTAATTAGTTCTGGCGTTCCACCGACGGGGGTCGCGATTACTGGTAGTCCTGTGGCCATGGCTTCCAGAACGGTCAACGGCATGCCTTCCAGGGTCGAGGGTCTTGCGAACACGGTCGCGCCACGCAGCAGATCTGGGACGTCACGCCTGTGTCCTAAAAACTCTACCGAATCTCTGACTCCAAGACTCTCGACGAGTTTCCGCAGGCTTGAGTCCATTGGACCATCGCCAGCGATCACGAACTTCGCTTCCGGGATCCTTGCCAGGACTTCTGGCACTGACTTGACGAGCGTGTCCATCCCCTTGTTTGGTACGAGCCTGCCGACGGCAAGGACCGTTGGGGTTTTGGGAACTTTCTCAGCGGGATGAAATATTGACGTGTCCACCCCGTTTGGAATGACCTGAACCAACGATGAACTCGCGCCGAGCGCACCAGCGTGCGCTGCGACTGCGGCCGAAACGCCGGTGATCTTATCGGCCGATCTGACGATGCATCGGCCCACCGTCTTCTCGTAGAGCGTGGTGAGTGTCTTCACCACCGAAAATCTACCGCCCATGTCACCGAGATGCATCGTGAGCAGTAACGGAGTGGATCTGAAGCGCGCAATCAACGCGGCGGCTTCTGAATTCCTGAAAAACAGGTTGTGAACGTGAATCAGGTCAGGCTTGAACGTCCGTAGTTCCGATATGAGCGCCGGGATCGGGTGAACTGACGCTGCGAACTGGACACCAATAAGGCCCGTTAGATCGATCGCTGGCAGCCGGGAGATCGTGAGGTTGCCCGTAGATTCTCTTCGTGCGCCTCCACGGGTTCTCAGGGTGAGAACGCTGACCTGATGTCCTCGTTCCACCATGCCGCGACTGAGCTGGTCGACGACGACCTCAACTCCGCCTCCAGAGTGCGGCGGGAAGTAATCAGTCAGCATCAGGATGCGCATCGCAGACCCTGGCCCGATCAGTCGTTCAGGATAGCCGTCGACGTGCCAGGTGCAGCAAGTTGTTGACGCCATCCCGCCAGACGTTCAGTTTGGATTCGCCAATGCGATATCTGTACTTGATTGGCACTTCGGCACAGCGCACTTTGAGCCTGGAGCCCGCCTCTAGCTTGATCTCCTGGGAGAGCGCCATGCCGCCAGCCTTGAGATTCATTCGGTCAAGCAGGTCTGCTCGGAACACCCACATGCCGGACTGAGAGTCCTTGAATGGGTGGCGGAACAGAATACGAGTCATGCCCGTCAGAAGGATGTTGCCAATGCGGTTCCTCTTGCTCATCACGCCGTTGGAAATGAGAGTGAGCCTATTGGTGTTTATAAAATCCAGGTTGTCCCCCCGCAGACTTGAAACCAACTCTGGCAGCACCTCTGATGGGTAGGTGCTATCGGCGTCCATGGTGCATATGAATGCGCCACGGGCCTCCTTGAAGCCACGCCTGTATGCATTGCCATAGCCCCGCCTTGACTCTGCGACTACTCGAGCTCCCGCAGCCCTCGCGATCTCTGCCGTTCGATCGGTGGAGCCGTTGTCGACTATCACGATCTCAACCCGAAGGCCAAGCTTCTTGAACTCTTCAACAGGCACATTGGCAATCGTCTCGCCAATCGCCGCTTCCTCGTTGAGCGCTGGCATCACGATAGATACGAGATCTGGCTCGCGGATTTCAGCAACAACCGGAGTCTGGGTAGCACCGGCAGCCCGAGTTGCACGCGCAGAAGCTGCCTCAACTCTCGTCGAGATCTGCTCTGGCTTTCGCGTTGCTGTCGACATCGTGCTCTGTATTCTCGCTTAAGCGGCAGGAACTGCGGTAGCTTCGGCAGTTGGTTCAGGGGTCGGTACCGGAATCGGCGTCGGTTCAGGAGTCGCGGTTGCAGGCGCTTCGGTTGGCGCCGCAGTCGGAATTACTGGAGTCGGTATGGGCACCACGCCTCCTCGCGACGCGAAGAAGTAGGGATCAGGAGCAGCTTTCATGCGGGTCATAAACTGGTTCAAATCGGCTGAACTCAGGTACGTGTAGTAGGTAGAAATCGCCACACGCAACGGGCGGGTCTGATCCAGGTAGTAGCCAAATTTGTCGATACGATCACGAAGGCCGGGGTATGCACGCTGCATAAACTCAGAGACATTCGTCTCATCGGCATAGTTGTCTGCAAGCTGGTCGAATGGCCCGTCATAGTAGTCATTGCGATTTACGGATAGCCGTCGAATAGCGGAAAGAACTTTCCGGTTCCCGTGTGCCGCATCAACGTAGAACGCAAATCCGCTCTTCTTGGCCAGTAACACATCATCATGCCCGGGCAAAGGGTTCAGAGTGTCCGGAACAATCTCTTCTTCATTGAGTACCCAGAAAAAGTAGTTCTCTACCCGGTTGAACAGCAGGAAAAACTGAATACCAGACTCATCAAACGTCCGTTGTATGAACGTCTCGCCCGCGCCGAGTGGGAAGCTTTGAGGCCGATCCTGCCGGAGTTCATGAAACTTGAACTTGACCGTCTTACCTTCAAATTCAACGTTGTATGCATGCGGCTCAACCTGACGCACAAAAACGCCATCCGGTTCGTTAAAGAACTTGGAACGGGTTATCCCGCTCCTTGCGCCAAGCGGAAACTCCTCGAACTCGAAGTAGGCGAATGACAACTCGCCCTCATCACGTGCCCCTGCCGGCAGGCGGATGTTGCCCCAGAACTGCCGCTCTTCTGCGTAAAGCACAAAGTAGTAGTAGTTCTCTGATGGGTAGACGATGACCTCGTCAGGCAAGCCATTGAATATGTGTTTGAAGACCTCATTGACGTTTGTTATATCAAGATCAAAGGACGAGAGTCCTTCGATGATCCGCTGGTTGAACAGCAGGTACTGATCCGGGTTGTTGTCAGCAAACACTACGTTGGGGGTGCTGCCACCCGGGATGGCGGGTAGCGTGGCATTGTTGAGAGAACTCTGCGATGGCGTTGTTGCGACCGCAGTTGAGATCGCAGTCGGCTCGACAATCTCAGTTACTGGTGTGAGCGTGGGAACGCTCTCAAACAACGCGATTGTAGCTTGCAACTCAGGAGTCGCACCCGCCGTTGCAGTATCTTCTACCTCGTTACTGGTCGTGCATGCCATGATGAGCACCAGTGTGAGAGCGAATATCCCGCGACCAATAAAAATTGGCCGTGAATTTCGGCTCATTAACACTCTTTCAATAGCTTGGTTAGCCTCAGGGAGATAATTCCGAAGGCGCGGGACAATCTTGGTCATCCCCGCCTAAGGATTTACGTACAGTTGTGGGCTGCTCGGGTTGAAGACACCATCACCATTTGCGTCAATGATTATGTCTTCACCCTGGTCATAGTAGCCGTTTCCGTTGGTGTCTCGGAAATAGACCTTCAACAGATCACCAACGGCATTCAACGAGCAAACCGCGGGTTCGCCATCTACCAGGCTGTTATTGACGTCAAGAATGACTTGATCACCATCAATCCCGTCGTCGTAAACACCATTATTGTTCTTATCTAGTACAAGGTCGTCTCCCGCCGAGATCACGCCATCAGCATCGTTATCAAACAGGATCAGGTGCGCGTACAATCCGGACAGTATGAACGGATCGGTGCTGGTTGGGCTATGCCCTACCGGCTGGAAGCTCGTCAGGATGAGTGTCGTCGATGTGACACTCTCAAGACTTGATGGCGTCGATGTCGCACCATCATCAACGGTCGTGCCTCCATCGCTATCCAACACCATGTCCGTTGTCGTCGAGTACTCGGCTGGCGGAATTGTGGATGTATACGGATCGTGCGCCGCGCTAAACGGCACGTCATGGCCAACTGAGATGGCTGAGAAGTGCAGACCAGACAGATCAGGATCGTGTTGTCTTGAAGCAATGCCATCGTGAACGTTGGACGTCAACGTGTCGTGCTCAACTGAGAACAACGGATCGTGACCGAACGATCGGATTGGATCGTGTCCCGTGAACACTGATGTAGACGCAGAGTGGCCACTACCAATAGATAGCAACGGGTCATGCCAGCCACTTATGGCGCCATCGTGGAACCAGCTTGTGGCCTGGTCGTGCTCTTGCGAGAAGAACCCATCGTGCCCGGTTGATACCTCAGCTGAGTGCGATGGCAAGTTAGTCAGGGATGAAGTGGCCGTTGAAAGACTTGGATCGTGCCATCGTGACAATGAACCGTCGTGTGAGAACGAAGTATCAGGGTCGTGGTTCTCCGAGAAGAACGCGTCGTGACCTAATGAGACATCTGCAAGGTGAGTGCCACTCAGCGATACGGTCGGGTCGTGGAACACAGAGAAGAGTCCATCGTGAATCCAGCTCGTCTGGGAGTCATGCTGTAGCGACAGGAATGGGTCGTGGAACACCGACTGGTTCGGGGTGTGCATTCCAGAATCTGACAATGTTGGGTCGTGGTAGATGGACAGTGCGCCGTCATGTATAAACGACGTTGCAACGTCATGCTGCTCGGAGAAGAACGCCGAGTGGCCCAACGACATAACAACCTGGTGTGCTCCACCATTTGAAGTGATCGGTTCATGCAGCTGTGACAACAGCGCGTCATGGTTATTTGAGTCAGTTGGATCGTGTCCACCAAACTCGGAAATAATCGGGTCGTGGTAGGACGAGAAGATTCCATCGTGCACCCATGAAGTTGCCGGGTCGTGCTGAGCTGACAGGAATGCGTCGTGACCGAACGACCTGAACGGGTCGTGACCACCGTCTGAAGTTAGCGGGTCGTGCTGCTGCGAATCGAACGGATCGTGATAGTTGGAGAAGCTTCCGTCATGGATCCAGCTTGTTTCCGCGTCGTGATGGTCCGATAAGAACGCATCGTGGCCAAGTGAATCCGACGCGTGGTGTGCACCACCGGTTGACATCACAGGGTCGTGCAGTCCCGAACTGGTAGCAGTGTGGGCCTCAGACATCGACGGGTCATGGTTACCCCATTTGGACTGTTCCGGAGCGTGATAGCCAGAGTACGCACCATCATGAATCCAGCTATTGTCCGCATCGTGATGTGCCGACATGAACGCATCGTGGCCAAGTGAATCCGCCGGGTGGTGTTCACCACCAGCCGACATCACAGGGTCGTGCATTAGGGACTGCGTGGGGTCGTGGGCATCTGACAAGAGCGGGTCATGAGCACCCCATGCCGAAATGTTCGGGTCGTGGAAGTCTGAGAACCAACCATCGTGGATCCAACTCGTGAGAGCGTCGTGGTTCTCAGAGAAGAACGGATCGTGGCCGAATGAGTCAACCGGCCTGTGTACACCACCGGATGAAATCACCGGGTCGTGCTTCTGCGAATCGAGCGGATCGTGGCTCGCTGAACGGACCGGATCATGCCCACCAAACTGCGATACGTTCGGATCGTGGTAATCAGAGTGGAACCCGTCATGAATCCAGCTCGTCTCCGGGTCATGTCCACCTGAGAAGAACGGGTCATGGAACAGAGATTCACCTGGACTGTGCGCGCCACCAGACGACATCACAGGATCATGTAGCGCCGATTCGATGACCCCATGCCCTGGCGATAGCATCGGATCGTGTCCACCGAACTCAGAAACATCTGGTGCGTGGAAGTCGGAAAACAGTCCGTCATGCGTGAAGGACGTCTTCGGATCGTGGTTCTGCGAGAAGAAGGAATCGTGTCCAACCGAATGCGCCGCGTCATGTCTGCCCTGAGACTGCGTTGAATTGTGACCGAAAGAGAAGATCCCATCGTGCACGTCTGTTGTCACAGGGTCGTGGTTACCAGACATGAACGGATCGTGGCCAAGTGAATCCGACGCGTGGTGTATACCACCAGATGAGAGTACCGGGTCGTGCTGTAGGGACTGCGTGGAGTCGTGGGCATTTGACGCGTCCGGGTTATGATTACCCCATTCGGAAGCATTAGAGCTGTGAACCGTTGAGAACGCGCCGTCATGCACCTCTGAAGTAAGTGGGAGGTGGTTCGCAGAGAAGAACGCGTCGTGGCCGAATGAGTCAAACGCGTCATGACGACCACCGTTGGAGATCACCGGGTCGTGCATCCGTGAACTCGTAGCCGTGTGGGCGGCGGACTGTGTCGGATCGTGGTTGCCCCACTTCGATTCGTCCGCATTGTGCGAGTTGGAGAACTGACCATCGTGGATGGCTGAAGTTGTCGCCTCGTGGAAACTGGATTCAAGTGGATTGTGACCGGTTGATCGAATCGGGTCGTGGAATCCAGCCTCAGAAATCGTCACCCCGTGCACGCCTGAGAAGACGCCATCGTGTACATCAGAATTCGACGGGTCGTGACCATTTGACAACAACGTGTTATGTCCGAACGACCTGAACGGGTCGTGGGTCTGTGAGAGACCTGCATTATGGATATCTGAGTAGATCCCATCGTGAATATCCGAGGTTGTCGCTGAGTGGAATCCTGAAATGAACGGATCGTGGCCGTTCGATGCCTGGGCATGGTGCGCTACGAACGACGATTTACGGTCATCGTGGAAGTTCGAGTCGAAGCCGTTGTGCGCCTGTGACGAGAAGCCATCATGGGCTCCACCCTCGGACAAGAATCCTCCGTGGAATCCAGAATTGAATCCATCGTGAATATCAGATGTTCCCGGACTGTGGTTCGAGATCAAGAACTCATCAATCCCCGAGGAATGTGCAAAGTCATGGCCTGTGTCAGACACGCTTGGCTCGTGGTAGTTCGTGAAAATCACGTCATGCAACGCCGATGATGTTGCTACGTGACCCTCAGAAATCCGAGGGTCGTGTCCAAGCGAGTGAATCGGATCGTGCATCGAGAATACTGCATCGTGGAATACGGAGAAGTTTCCATCGTGCATGTCAGAGAAGGATCCATCGTGGGCCTGGTTGTCACCACGCGAGAACGCCGCTTTATGGAAGAAACTGCCAAATCCATCGTGAATATCGGAAGTATCCGGGGCGTGGTTACCGGACGTGAACGCGTCGTGACCCAGCGAGTGCTGCGGGTCGTGACCGCCACTGGACTCATTCGCGTTATGACTATTGGACAGCACACCATCGTGAATTGAAGATGACGTGGCCATATGGTGCCCAGACAGGAACGGGTCGTGTCCTGAAGACGCTATCGCGTCATGAATTGAGAACGCCGGATCGTGGACCGTGGAGGTGTACCCATCGTGTACATCAGAGATCGTTCCATCGTGCGCGCCACCCTTAGATAGAGCGTCCTGGTGGAAGAAACTGCCAAATCCATCGTGAATATCGGAAGTA
>DBZV01000221.1:4999-5401 GCA_002311865.1 Dehalococcoidia bacterium UBA1151 | reverse complement strand
TACGCTCCAAACCAACGAAGCGTGCTCGCAGTGCCACAAATTCTCCCCAAACGATCAGGCGGACAACACGATCCTGCGGCCCGAGTTTGTGACCCAAGACTGGCAGCCAAGGACGTCCGCTCACAACTTTAAGAGTGACTTCGCGCATATGTCCAAATCGAGCTGCACCGAATGTCATTCCAAACAATCGTCTCGCGATCGATGTACAACCTGCCACAACTATCACGTCCGCTAACTGCACCTCATCGGTGTTGCTTCCCCTGGCAGCCACGATGTCAGCTTCTCATGACCGCCGCTGCGGTCGGCCAAACCGGCACGATCTAATAACTGCAGTATCCGTTACGATCGAACCGATCGCTTATAGGTGCAATGACGCCTAAGTGTTTACGCGAATACTCTGCT
>DBZV01000221.1:0-4958 GCA_002311865.1 Dehalococcoidia bacterium UBA1151 | reverse complement strand
GTGTCCTTCCGGTAAGCCTGCAATTCGCGAATTTCGCCGCTAGCGATGGGAGCAGAGCTTCTTCGGGCCGGTCAGGCGTCGGGCTTGGAAGAATTGTGACGTGGTCGCTGGGACGGGGACGGGAGCGGGGTCGGCTTAAAGCACGTCGAGCATGCCGTCGCCGAATTGTTCGGCGGCTTCCAGTCGATCGCAGAGATCCAAGAGCTGATCCTGCAGCGGGCCACCGCTCGTCTGGTTGATCGACCAGCATACGTCACCAATCAATCGTTCGAATTCGAAGGAATCCATCGGGACGATTTCGACGTCATGACTCGCCTCACAGGCCTTCAGTGCATGCTCAATTTGCTCGAATGGATATCCGTATCGAAGTAGAAGGGATCGTTCTGTCGGTGTGAGCTGAATCTCGATCGTCTCTCGTTTCATAAGGCGAGACTTTGTTCATTGGCGATTCGACGACGGGGCTGATTACGATGCCGTGTGTTACGCAGCATCGGATGTGGCACTGACGCTTTCGCGATAATTCCAAGGCATCCAGCGTTCAGGATTCTTCGTGGCGTCCGCCGCGTTGAGTTGGAGTTGGTTCAGATAGTCAAACGCGTTGGCTCCATTCAACTCGCAAGTGTAAATCAAGCTCATGTACATGTCGCCGACGCGGGCCCCATTGCGGGTTTTGTAAAACATGGAGTTCTTGCGATGGAGGATCGCTTTTTTGAGCGCACGTTCGCAGGTATTATTGTCCAGAGGCGCTCCCGCTTTGCGCAAGAACAAGCTGAACGGTTCCCAGCGTTTGAGCAGATAGGTAATCGCTTCACCGAGGGCCGAGTTCGGTTCGACCAGTTTATCGTCGAACTGACGTTGCAACCACACCTGGAGATCGTCCATGGTCTGAGCGCTGTGGGCTTGGTGATAGGCGAGTCGCGCTTCAGCAGACATGGCCTCTTCACGTGCAACCTTATCGTTGCGAAAGATCACCTTGAAGGCCTTGATCACATGCCCGCATTCGTCGGGAAATCGATCGTAGAGTTCCACGAAGTTGCGGCGGCCATGCGCCAAACAATTCGCCAAGATCGTTTCGAGTTCCTTGGGAAGATTCCGCGCAAGTCCGTCACACATCTGTATCGGCGCTTCGAGCTCCGCATCGCGATGCTTCAAAACGTCCGACAGATTTTCACCGGCATGCTGGCGTCCGCTGAAGAAGAGCGCAATGCGCGCACCCGCCAGAGTGGCGACAACGCCCGAAGTAAACAAACCGGTGCGTTTCGGATCGTGCTCGTCGTCTGGTGGCGGTGTTTTCTTGGCGCGTTCTCCCATCAGTTCCAGGATCTTGACGGTCGTATCGTCGTTGTAGATGACGTCGCCCTGGCCTGCTTGCCGTATCAGTTCTTCGTAAGCCGGAGTGATCAACGGGGCCGCGCCATGGACAATGTCCCACTGGGTCGAGGCTGCCAGGGGGATTTTGCAATTCCCCTGCAGCCGCTGAAGGCGGTTGAATGGTAGCCCGCTTCCGTACTTTAACAACCCAATCATACTGGCAACTGTATGGTCGTACTTTTCGTCGCCAATGCCAGCGGGAACAGGTGCCGTGAAGAGTTTTCCGCACAGATGGCAGCGTAGCTTCTGCATGCGATAAACGGTCGCGTGCAATGGTGCCTGGCCAATAAAGCGAACCAACACACTGGGTGACTTCTCGTAAAGCGTCCCTTGACCGCAGTCGGGACAAACGTCGCCCACCGCATGTTCGGGATGCTTGACTTCCACTTGGTCGGCACCTGGATAATCATCGGCTCCATGCCTCCCGTGACCGGGAGGAGACTCGGAAGAATCCTTGTCCTGGTCGCTATCGGAATCGGCGGGCGTATTGTCCGAGGTGTCACTGGCAGGGGGATTCGAGGCGTCTTCCGCATCGCCGAGCACGTTCTTGGAGGTCTCGCTCGTCGCGCCAAACATCATCTTACGAAGACGAGCGATCGTGGTATTCTTGTTCCCCACGATCTGGAAGAACCCGGCATACGATTCAAAGATGGAACGCATCAACTCCGTGTCTTCGTCACGAAGCGTATTGGACGCAGCCCGTTCGAGGATGTCATCAAACTGCTGAGAAGTCACTTCGATAATCTCCGGCGCTTTCCGCGTCATGATTCGACCGGCTTTCCTTGCCATGCGTGCGATCCATCTAATGCAAATGGAGCATGAATCCACGCTGGGAATCAAGAGCAGTTTTTTGCTCAGCCGCGGGGACCAACCGGACGCCAGTCTGGTGCCGCGGCGGTTCGATCCGGATCGCCGGCTGAGAACAGTACCGACAATTGATGTGCAGCCAGGGCCTTCGCCTTGGCATCTTGGCCGGCCGCCGATGGCCACCAGCGGAATCGTCCCTTGGAAAGCCGCTTGTGGCAAAGCCAAAAACCTTGGCCATCATACACCAGCGCCTTGATCGCCGTGCCTCGACGATTACGGAACACAAACACGGCGCCGGCGAACGGATCTTGCTGGAGCGAGTCTTTGCACACCCGCACTAACCCGTCGATGCCCTTGCGAAAATCAGCTGGCTCGACAGCGACCAAAATCTTCATCTGCGGCGTGATCTGCAGCATCACTCGCCACTCCAAAAGCTCCGGCCAAGAGCCACCAAGTCTGGCACCTCACAACCACTCAGATGGATGCGCATGCTCGCGCCCGCGCCGTCTTCGAACTCGACGACACATTCGCCGACTGCTGTCATTGGTAGCGGAGAAACTTCGACGAAGGCAGAAGCCACCGAAGATGTAGCAGCGTCCTTCGCTTCAACCCGCTTCTTGAGCGAATAGTAATCCAGCTTCAATACCGACGCCGCGCGATTGAGACCATAAGCAACTGCCAGCTTGACCGCGAGATCCCAGAGTTGATTCGGAATCCGACTCCTGACTTTACGCGACCCACGCCAATTCTCAAACCGATCTCGCCCTCGTGCCAGCGACGCGGGAATGTTGCGAGCTTTTCGTCCAACCATGGTCGTCCTCCCAAATTCGGAAACCAACCACGATAGCATTGCCGTCAGAATGACTCATGCAGGCTTACCGGAAGGACACAACCAATCTCATTTTCGCAGTTGCGGGGTTGATCTCGATGGAACCATAGAAGGCACGGGGTTTCGTGGTGGTCGTGACCGTCGTCGTGCCTGTACCCGTGCCGTCACCGTCCTTGTTGTCATCCGTCGTGTCGTCCTTGGTTGTTTCGCCGTCGCCCGTCTTCGATGAATCGTCAGTGGTATCTTCCTTCACCAAGCTCGCTTCATACTTGGTGGCGGCTTCCGGCTCGATCAGCAGCAGAGTATCGTCCAACTGGACGTTATCATCCCCGAACTTGAATCCATCGAATTTGTCACCGGCCTGTCCGTAAGCCGTGCCAAAAAAGTCTTTGCTCCCGGCTCCTTTGACGATCGCTTGTCCCAAGACACTGCGGCGACTGAGACGCGGTAGGTAGAGGTAGCGTTGCGAATCATCCCAGAACGTCATCGCAGGGATGGAGGTCTTGTCGTCCTTCCAGTACAGGTCTTTTAGTTTTGTCCGTAAATGGATTGGCGACCAAACCGTGATGACGAGTTCGTTCTCGGTACAGACGCGTTCTACTTCTGGGCCGAAAGCGCTACCGCTGGTGTTGAGTTGGAATGCTTCGATTGTCGGCTTTTGATCATCATTCCCCGCGTTGCTGCGCCTCTGCCCGGGAGGGAAACATTCACATGGTTTGGCATATTCAGACTCCTGGTTCTGCTTTGTCCGGTTGGTGCGAATGGGGTGTGTCCGGAGTTTCCCGGCTGCTGCGGAAGCGCCAGAAGCCGACCAAATTACTCGTTAAAAACGTAGCTTCCATCAGTGCAGCGACCGGTGTTGCGACCAGGATGTTATGGACCATCCAGGATGCGTTGCTCAACACGAACATGATGCGAACTGTCAGGTGGCCCTTTTGAAAGGTTCCGCACGTCGCCAGTAAGGCTCCAAGCAAACCTATGAGCTCGACAGGACGCTCGTAGGACAAGCAAAACGTTGCCACGATTACTGCCAGGAACAGGCACATGATTTTCTTATTGACAGTGAATGCCGCCACATAAGATCGACCGCCCATGAAAAGAAAAAGGATTCCGGGGGCGGTCAGGTTCAGGATGAAGAAGTGGCACGCGTTGGCAACAGCAGAAGTGGCTATCCAGACAAGCAGAACGCGCCGTGATTTTATCTGAAAGGCGGCAATGCCGAGTGCAAAGGCGATGGCAGCAACTATCTGGGATAAAACAAAATCACTCAATAATTCCAACCTCGGGTTGGTCGACTGAAGGTTGTGCCAGCTAACTCAGATCACGTATTCGTGACCCGCTGCGTGATTTCGGCGCCCGAAAAAAGAATAGGGGAAGACGGTTCGGGTTGTCCCGCTTTTTGGGTGTACTGCCCTATCCCCGTGGTGATTCTATCAGCAGCGGCCTGAGAGCATAATCAGGCCAAACGCCTGACGTAACTTTACTTACTGACGAAGCCCGAATATCAAACCGCGCTATTCGAACGACCACCGACGTAGAGTTGCCAGGGGTTCCACTTCGAACCGGGACCGGTAACCGTCACATCTCCCGTTGTGCCTGAATAGCCAGCAACGTAACCCTCGCTATTGGAAAACTCGCCCCCAGCCTCGACGTTCATTGTGCCATTACCATAACGGCCCACCTACAGAATGTTTGAGACATCAAAACTCGAACCCGGTTCAGTGACTGTCACAATTCCCGTGGAGCCGGAGTCATAACCGATGTGACCGTATCGATAGGAAACCGCACCACCGGAATCGATGTTGAGCGTGCCGGATCCCCAGAAGCCCACAAACAGATTAGTGTGGCCAGTCGCACCTTCCTCGGGGCTCAACTTCGAGCCTTCGCCTGTGACTGTCAGAACTCCCGGGCGCCCGAATAAAGACCAATAGAAGTGGTCGAAGTGATTACC
>DBZV01000076.1:1287-3277 GCA_002311865.1 Dehalococcoidia bacterium UBA1151 | reverse complement strand
CCCAATGAAAACAAGGAGTTGCGCTTACCAAGTATTGGTGGAGGCGGCGGGAATCGAACCCGCGTCCGAAAGCAGTTTAACAAAGATCTCTACGTGCGTAGTCAGTCTATTAATCTCGCCCTCTTGAGCTCCGGCTGACAGGATCTCGAGACGGCCAGTTCAGAGAGTTTCGCCGTAGTGCCCCCGAACACAAACACTGGGCTAGCCTGCTATAGATGTCATCGGGACCGGCGGCGCAGGCACCACCGGCCTCGACGGGCTACCTATTGCTAGGCGGCCAAAGCGTACGAGTTATCGTTGGCTTTTGAGGTTTTTCCCGATTATTAACGAGGTTTCGGGTCCTCGGCACGCTATCTAAGCCTCTCCACCCCCGTCGAAGCCAGGTCGCCCCCACGAAAGCTTCGCAAATATAGAAGTCACCCCGAAGGTTGTCAACGGGCCACTACTACCATACCGTGTCGACATGAGCGGAGGCGCGGATGCGCCGGTCTCGGGTAACAGGGGGAACCGCCCGGTCGATGGCCGTGGCCACTATCAGGACGGTCCGCTGGATCGTTGTGGACTCGCCAGGCAGTCGCGTGCTCAGAACGGCGATGGCAGCCGATATGGGAAGTGTCCTGAAGTTGGACAATTCGCTCAAATCTTCCAGCCATCGCCTTGAAATCTCGATCGAGGACTACCCGCCCTCTCTCCGCCAACACCACAGGGTCATGTCGACGATCCCGACACCTCGTGAGCGAAAACTCGCAGACACCTCGTCGCTGGCCGTCTGGGACATCTCTTCCGACCCGGTCAGATACCAGATCAATACGCGCGTGTCGAGGAGGATCACTCCGCCGCCTCCCACTCCTCCGCCTCCCACTCCTCCCCGATCGGACTGATCAGATCGCCGACCTCAATATCGGCGCTCATACGCGCTGGCGAAGTACTCAAACGAGGCTCTCGCGCACGGCATTGTCAGGCGGGCCGATGACGGTGAGTGGAGGAGCATAATCAGATCCAAGCCGCTTTCTAGAGATTCAAATGATCAACAATGCTTTCTATCGCCTCGACCCGGGCATCGAGCATCGCTTCTTCACTATACCAGGCGGTGTGACTGGTGAGGATGAGATTTCTTGCCTCGCGCAGTGGTGAGTCGGCAAGCAAAATTTCCGGCTCAAACACATCAAGTGCTGCGCCGGCGATCACGCCATTGTTCAAAGCGTCACTGATATCAACGGGATTGACCAGAGCCCCACGGGCGGCGTTAACGAACAAGGCGGTCTCCTTCATCTTAGACAAGGTGTCCTTATTGATGATATCACGTGTTTCATCCGTCAGGGGCATGTGGATTGAAATCAAATCGGATGTTTGCAGGAGCTCGTCAAAGGACACGGATTCAGCCCAGTCTACGGACTCGCCTGGATAGGTGTCGAAATAAATGATCCGCTTCACCAAAAGTTTCATGATCTCGCCCAACTTGCGGCCGATGCGACCGAAGCCGGCAATCCCAAGGGTCTGGGTACTGAGACGATGGATAGGAATAGGCGGCTTGGCTGCCCACCCCCCTTCTCGCAAGGCTGCTTCAACAGCAGGAAACTGGCGATGTAAGGCCAGAAGATTGGCTGTCACCTGAACCGCCACTTCTTCCAGGCAGTAGTTCGGCGTATTGTGAACGATCAAACCCTTTGATTCCGCGTAGGGGATATCAACATTATCGAGGCCCGTCCCCAGACGCTGGAGAAGTGTGCAGCTTTCGGGCAGTTCATCAATAACTGCAGCATCGACCGGGGCGATGCAGAAAAGCAAGGTATCGATTCGTTCCTGTGCACGTATCGCGTCAATTAGCGTTTCGCGTTTGTCATCAATCGTACTGGTATTGTCAATACCCGAAAAGACCATGGAACAGTTCTTTCCGCTCAGGGCTTTGTCTTCGATACTCGTATCGTTGGCAAGCCAGTCGCCGACCAGAATGCATCTTTGCTCACTCATTGAGTTTCCTCGTGATTTT
>DBZV01000076.1:0-1237 GCA_002311865.1 Dehalococcoidia bacterium UBA1151 | reverse complement strand
TAAGAATGGCTTTACGGCAGTAATGGTCAAGTTTCAGATATCTCTTTGAGGTGCGACGGTCCTACACGCGGCCGTCGAGGGCCAACTACGGGCGGTTGCTTCGCCCACTTCCGCGCCGCCATGTCCTTCGGTGCTTGACAGGGCCACTTCGGGACCGCTACCTTGCTCCTCGATTGGCGCAAGGCGGTTAGAGTGGGCCGCGGGTCGAGTCCGTCGACGACGTGAACTTCGTAGTCCTGCACCTGAAAACATGAAGAGGTACGGTGATCTGGCGCGTTTTCGAGGGAGCTGATCGGGTAGCTACAACCATGCCGCGATTCAGACCGTCGTGGCCTTTGCTACAGTGCGGGGGCATGTCACAGATGCTGGAAAATCGCTGAGCATGGACGACAGGGAACTTGCATACAGCACGCCGGAACGGTTGGTGCCGGACTTCGCCAGCCGGGGGCTCCTCGTGTTACCTCCCGAGAGTCTGGGCATTCCCATGGACGTCCATGAGCGGATCTACGAGCAAGAGAAGCGGGCCGCTGACGCCGGCACGCCCGTGACCCCCATCCTCATTCCCGAGGTACTGGGCGTTATCAACGCACCAGGCGTGGTGTCTGCCTGCAACCAGCTCGTGGGTGAGAACTGGGCCATTGTTCCGTTCACACACAATGCATCCTTCACCAGCGGTGGCGGAGACCAGCACTGGCACAAGGACGACAACGGACCCTTCAACGCCAGAAAACAGCGCCACCACCAGGCCGTGCAGATCGAAATGCTCTACTACCCACAGGCGGTTCGCGAGGACATGGGACCCACCGCGACGGTGCCCTACTCACACTACTGGACCTTCAACCACGAGGAGAACCACGACAACTTCGCCGGCGCGGATCATCTCGATTTCTACTACCACATCAGCGGCATGGAGCGCGAGCGGATAAGTGGCCCCGAGTCCAAGTACGATATCGACGACATCGTTCACCGCCGCACGGCACACGACGAGCGTATGAGGAATGCGGTTACGGACACGAGCTGGCCTTTGGTCCGGCAGTTCGAAGCGGCTCCACTCAGGGCGGGCAGCGTCGTGTTCTATTCGCACAACACTTACCACCGGGGCAACCACCGCCGTGACGATTGGCGCACCTGGAAGGACAACCCTCGGTTCATGTGGCGCTTCTGGCTGTACCGCACCACCGGCCCTGCTCCGGTCAGCGATGTCGGTCAAGCGGCCGAGGTCAGTTGGAACAATCCC
>DBZV01000217.1 GCA_002311865.1 Dehalococcoidia bacterium UBA1151 | reverse complement strand
GTTGCGAACGTCTAGCGTCGAAGAAGAGGTCCTCACGCGGGGCCTCACGACGACGGATTGTGGAGCTTCCCACAACGCGATATTTATACATTAACTACGCAGCCGAGCGTTCTCAGGATCAAACAACGTCGTCCGTCTCACCGTTGCCCTCAGCCGTTTACCGAAATACTCGATCTCCACTTTCGTACCCGGTTTTGACGACTCCGTCGGCAGGTAGCCCAGCGCGATGCCAGTTTCTACCGAGTACCCAAATCCCGCGCTGGTCACATACCCCGCAATCCTGTCGTTGAGCCAGATGGGTTCCTTGCCCATGACCACGCGCGCCGGATCATCCAGAGTGATGCACCGCAGTCTCCGCTCCACCCCGCCCGCTCGAATCTTCACCAGCGCATCTCGGCCGATGAACTCTCCTTTGTCCATATCCACCGCAAATCCGAGGCCCGCTTGAATTGGGTTGTACTCGGTGTGGATGTCCGCGCCCCAGAGTCGGTAGCCCTTCTCGAGCCTCAGCGAATCCTGAGCTGTGGTTCCGGCGACGACTGCGCCGTGTGGAGTGGCAGCCTCCCACAGGATGTCCCAGAATCGGGAGCCATGCTCCGTCGGGCAGTACAGCTCCCATCCCAACTCGCCCACATATGAAATTCGCACCGCCAACACGGGAATATCGCCCACGGTCAGGTCTGCCGTCGAAAGATATGATAACGCTTCGTTGGACACGTCATCACACGTTATCGTCGAGAGAATCTCGCGCGATTTCGGCCCCCATAGACCGATACAACGGAGGTCTCCCGAGATGTCATTGATCTGCACGTCCGGCCATTCTTGAGCGTGCGACGTGAGCCACGAAAGATCGTAGGCGCCGGTCGAGCCGCCAGTCATGATCAGGAATCGCTGGTCGCTGGTACGTATGATCGTGAGATCGCACCTGATCCCGCCAGAGGGCGTCAGCATAGCGGTGTAGATGACGCTTCTAATCGGCCGGTCAATCTGGTTTGCCGCGATGTGCTGCAGGAACGTCAGTGCTCCATCGCCCGTGACTTCGAACTTGGCGAACGTCGACATATCGAAGAGTCCGGCCCGTTCGCGAGTTGCCAGATGCTCCGTGGCAGCAGCAGGAGACCACTCGACCGCCTCCCAGCCACTTCGGTGGAACGTCGCCGGTGCTTCCATCGCGTTCGCTGCATACCAGCGCGGTCGCTCCCAGCCGCCCGATTCAGCAAAATGTGCGCCCATAGCCACCTGTTGCGCGTGCCACGGACTCCGCCGGATATTGCGCGGCTCCGATGCTGGCTCAAGCGGGTGGACAATGTCGTACACCTCCCGGTATTGCTGCATTGAGCGCTTGAACACGTACCCATTTTCCAGAGCGTGTGGCTCAAACCGTGCAATGTCGCACTCTCGCGTGTCCCATTCGGTTTCGCCAGTTGTCATCCACTCCGCCATCGTCTTGCCAACGCCTCCAGCGTGCGTGATCCACACCGCCGCCGCCACCCACAGGCCGCGTACAATCGTCGACTCGCCCATGATCGGCATTCCGTCCGGTGTGAACGAAAATATTCCATTGAGCTTCTTTTGCAGGTCCACCGACCGCAAAGAGGGAAGCAATTCGCGCGCATCCTCAAGCGCGCCAGCGAACTCAGCGTCGACAAACTCACTCTCTGCTGGAGCCCGGCCTTCAACGTGCCTCGATGGCAGATCGGTGGCTCGGAACGGGTGAGGGTCGTGGCGGTACGTGCCAATTCCGTAGGCGTCTCGCTCCTGCCGAAAGTACATGGAGCGATCCTGATGGCGAAGAACGGGATGCCGAACCTCTTCGGTTTCACCCGCCAACTCTTCCAATGGACCTGTGATGGCGTACTGGTGTTGCATAGGGATGAGCGGGACAGTGATTCCGGCCAGTCGAGCCGTTGCGGGCGCCCAGATCCCGGTGGCGATCAATACCTGATCGGCTTCGATATCTCCGTCGCCGGTGCGCACACACTTCGCACGGTCGCCTTCGACGTCAATTCCCGTGACATCGATATTGCCGTGGAACTCAACGCCCCTCGATATCGAATCGGTCGCCATCGCCTCTACCGCACGTACCGCACGAGCAATGCCGTCACCGGGGATGTGGAGAGCGCCCAGGATCCTGTTAGACAGAAGCGGTATGCGATCGATCGTTTCACGTGCAGACAGAAGCTCGGATTCGATCCCCCACGAGCGCGCCGCGCCCAACTTGCGTTTCAGATCGGTCAGCCGCTCGTCAGTCCACGCGATCTCAAGGCTGCCCACCGGATACCACGCCGGTCCGTTATCTGAATTCAGCCCGGAATACAGCTCAGTGGTGAATCTGGCGAACTCCGACATCGTTTTTGAGTGGTTGACCTGAAACACGCCGCCCGGTGCGTGGGATGTCGACCCGCCAGTCTCAAACAGCGGCCCCTGGTCCAGAACCACCACGTCCGTGCAACCCTCACGCGCCAAAAAGTACGCGGTGCTCGCCCCAACGATACCAGCGCCAATGATCACGATTCGGGCGCGTGATTTCATCTCTATCTAATGTGCCTCGACTTTTTTTTAGTTCCCATCATCGCCGGGAAAATGGGTATTCTGGAGGATGGCACAAAATTCGTTGCCTTCAGGATCGGCCATCACGTACCACTCTCTGACCTCTTTGGTTATGTGCTCGATTATCGACGCACCCAGATCCTGGAGGCGCTGTATGCCGTCGTGGCCACTGCGAATTCTCATATCGTAGTGGAAGCGATTCTTGGCTACTTTTTTCTCCGGCACCTGCTGGAGATCCATCGTCCCACCATTGGGTAGCTCGAATACCGCCCATCCTTCTACTTCTGTCTGGACATTCACACCCAGCGCTGCGCCCCAGAAGGCTTTTTCAAGATCAAGGTTATTGACATCCAGTGTCACGCCAACGACCTCAGCTATCGGTGCCGGAAAATCTACGTCACTCGTGTTCAGCGCCTTTCCGATTCTGGCGTGGTGTGGGCTTCCAGCCAACACGCTACAGGAACAGTACTTACCTAATTCGGCTCTCGCCCAAACAGCGATCGCCCCCACCATAGCGACAAGTACACCAGCCCGATCAGCATTGGCACTTCGATCAGCGGCCCCACAACAGTCGCAAACGCCTCCCCTGAACTGATGCCGAATACGCCAATGGCGACGGCGATGGCCAGCTCGAAATTGTTNNAGCGGTGAACGAGACCGAAGTGGTGTTTTCGTACGAGAAACCGAGCTGTCGCGTGATTATGAACGCAACGGAAAACATGATCAGGAAGTAAGATGCCAGCGGCGCGGCAATTCGGGCAACATCCGCCGGCGAGTCCACAATGCGGTCGCCCTGGCTGACGAACATCACCACGATCGTGTAGAGCAGGCCGATCAGCGCAATCGGGCCGAATCGAGGAGCCAGCACGTTGTCATACCACTCGGCACCGCGCCGCCGGACCAACACGCTGCGAGTCACCGCACCAGCAAGCAACGGCGCGCCGAGGAAGAGCAGGACATTGCGGGCGATGAGCCACATTGAGATGTCCACCGTCGTCTCGGCATCACCAAACCAGCCCGGGATCACGGTGAGGAAGAGATAACCAAGCACCGAGTAGAAAACGATCTGAAACACGGAGTTGAGCGCCACGAGCAAGGCGGCGAGATCTTCGTTGCCGCGTGCCAGCATGTTCCACACCAGCACCATTGCGATACAGCGGGCTAATCCAACCAGGATCAAACCATTCCGGTATTCCGGGTGGTCCGGCAGCATCACCCACGCCAGCACAAACATGAGCGTTGGCCCAATGATCCAGTTGAGCACAAGTGACGTGCCCATCAACTTTGGCTGTGCAGCGAATCCCACCATGGAGCCGTACCGAACCTTCGCAAGAATCGGGTACATCATCCAGATCAGTCCAATGCCGATGGGCAGCGAGACATCTGCGAACTGAAACCGCTCAATATCGGACTTCAACGACGGCGACAGCTTGCTTAGCGTTATGCCAGCGACAACTGCCACGGCTATCCAAACTGGCAGCATCCGGTCCAGCAGCGACATGCTCTGATATGGCGAGAGCTGAGGCCCAATCGCCTCGTCCGGTTCGGAAATCGGTGACAGTTGAATCTCGCCTTTCTAACCCCCGGATGGCGTTAGCTCTGAGCGGCAGGCTGCATAGTCTGCCTGATACTCGCTTTTGCGGGCACTCTTGATCCCACAATGATGCGTTATCCCGGTGCCGTCTGACTCCTCAACAACACGAACACAATATGGGTCTAAACTCTCTCGACGTAATCCAACCGGAACAAGGACCAATCTCAATGCCAGAAGATACCAATCGCAATTGGACCCTCGCCGCACGACCTGACGGCGCACCAAAGCTGACCGATTTCAAACTCAATGTATCGTCGATTCCAAAGCCAGGGCCCGGCGAGGTTTTGATCGCCACCCGCTACCACTCGCTCGATCCCTACATGCGTGGACGGATGAATCCTCCTACTCCGGCCTCGTACACCGCCCCGGTGCCAATCGGCGGGGTGATGGAGTCCGATTCAGTTGGCGAAGTGATTGAATCGAACTCCGAGCTATTCAATGTCGGCGATATCGCAATGGGCAAAATTGGCTGGCAGGAGTACGGCGTCCTGGACGGTCGGAACGCGCGCAAGGTCGACCCCAACGCAGCTCCGATATCGACGTCTGTAGGTGTCCTCGGCATGCCGGGACTCACGGCCTACTTTGGGCTCTTCGAAGTGGGCCGGCCCATCGCCGGAGACACTGTGGTGGTATCAGCGGCATCGGGTGCCGTCGGCGCTGTCGTGGGTCAGCTTGCGAAGATCAACGGCTGCCGGGTAATCGGCGTCGCTGGCTCAGATGACAAAGTCAGCTACGTCGTCGATGAACTCGGGTTCGACGCCGGAATCAACTACAAGACAGAGGACGTCCCCGAGCGGATGGCAGCACTCTGCCCTGACGGCGTCAACCTCTACTGGGATAACGTGGGCGGACCAATCACGGACGCCGCAGTCGACAATCTCGCCATCGGCGGACGCGCCGTAATCTGCGGCCAAATCGCTCTCTACAACGCCACATCACCGCCGCAGGGTCCCCGCAACATCGCTCGAATGCTGCTGACGCGACGGGCAAGGATGCAAGGCTTCCTGGTGTTTCAGTACGCCGATCGGTATGAGGAAGGGCTTGATCGACTGGCGAGTTGGATTCGCGATGGCTCGCTCAAGTACCGGGAAGACATCGTTGAAGGCATAGAGAATTCGCCCTCGGCGTTCATAGGACTTCTTGAGGGCGCGAACTTCGGAAAGCTGGTGATTAAGGTTAGTTAGTGGCGGGTGGGCCAGAAGCGCCCGGTTCGCTGCGGACTCGCACCGGTCTATCAGCGCGACACTTCGCATCCAATGCATTGTCATCCTGCGGCCGCTTCGGCCCGCGGGATCTCAGCGTGGTTCGTCGGCCGCGTCTCATCAATGAGTTACCCGCGTTGACTATGTGTGGCCATAGTCGACGCTGAGATCCCGGTCGCGGTGCCGCCCAGGATGACAAATTGGAGGACCTGAGGCTCTTAGGGCGAGAGCCCAAACCCTCGCCATTATCACCTACTCCAGATCCGGCCGCTCTCCCTCGCTTGAACCGCCCGCATGCGGCACGGTGGCGGCGGGAATGGCGCCCATCTTGCCGTTGTTGTAGTCCTTGAATGCCTGCTGGAGCTCTTCCTGAGTGTTCATCACGAACGGGCCGTGCCAGGCCACCGGCTCGCCGATTGGCTCGCCACCCAGCAGCACAACTTCCATACCGGGCGATTTCGAGTCCTGATCGGCGTCGGCTTCTACCGTGATGTAGTCGCCAGGGCCGAACCGGGCAGCTTGACCGCTCTGGAACGGCAGCTGCTGCGGGCCAACCTTGCCATTGCCGGCCAGAACGTACGCAAGCGCGTTGAAGTCCTTGCGCCATGGCAGTTCGACCCGTGCGCCGGGGCTGATTGAGGCGTGGATCATGGAGATTGGTGTGTATGTGACGCCTGGGCCAGTGTTGCCATCGAACTCGCCAGCGATCACTCGCAGCAGAGCGCCGCCATCGTGTGAACTGATCAGGCTCAGGTTGCTGGCTCGGATATCCTGGTAGCGGGGTTCTGCCCACTTCTTGGACTTCGGCAGGTTCACCCAGAGCTGCAGGCCGTGGACAACGCCGCCCTTGAGAACGA
Source organism: Dehalococcoidia bacterium UBA1151 (assembly GCA_002311865.1). Taxonomy (GTDB): domain Bacteria; phylum Chloroflexota; class Dehalococcoidia; order Lucifugimonadales; family Lucifugimonadaceae; genus UBA1151. The sequence continues at coordinate 277 of DBZV01000217.1, read as the reverse complement.
TTTCCTCAGTTGGCGCCTCAATATGAAGAATTCCCGCGCCCGCAGTCATCCACTGCGTATCGCCATCGCTGATGATCCCGCCGCCGCCGTGCGAGTCCTGATGCTGGAATACGCCGTCGATCATGTACGTGACAGTCTCGAAGCCACGGTGCGGATGCCAGGGCGTGCCCTTGGCCTCACCGGCGAGCCACTCCACCTCACCCATCTGGTCCAGCATGATGAACGGGTCAAGATATTCCAGGGGAATTCCTGAGAAGGCCCGCCGGACGGGGAATCC